>CAZAZB010000075.1:7687-12759 GCA_964489485.1 uncultured Pseudomonadales bacterium
CTTAATCCGAGCTTCCTTACTTTCTTGTAGTCAAATGTCAGGAAGGCTTCTACTACCGACGCGCAAAGTACCATGATCAATCCATCATTTCTATCGCGAATCTATTGTGAACATTATCTGATCTGAACAAACCTTCTTTCGCGATGATCAGATCCGGGCAGAATTCTAACCCGTATCACTTTGTTGGCATTGACTTTTGTCATGTAAAGTCAGCACAGACACAATTCATGTCTCTGTGGACAATACATTTTGTGTACCTTGTGGGAGATACGGCGGAATTGATATAAAGACGCATTGTTTCAGGCAGTCAGGGTGTTCGTATGGCCATTGAAAAAGATTGGAAAAAAGAAGCGCATGAAATTGAGCAGCGCAGGGATCTCTCGAAGCAGCAGGGTGGGGAGGAATCCATTGCGATCCACCATGCCAAAGGTCGATTAACGATTCGAGAAAGAATTGATGCTCTGGTCGCGCCTGAAAGTTTTGTGGAACACGGTGAGGGAGCTGGTTTTGCTGAAAAGGGCGCGGATGGCGCCATCGAAAGCTTCGCACCGGCCAATTACGTGGTCGGCTTTGGTGAGGTAAATGGTCGCCGGACTGTTGTAGGGGGCGAAGACTTTACTTTGAAAGGCGGGTCTCCTAACGGGGCCGGGTTGCGTAAAAGCGTTTATGCTGAAGAACTTGCGGTGCAATTTCGGGTTCCTCTGGTACGTATGCTCGAAGGGGGAGGTGGCAGCGTGGCTGGTTCCGGTGGAAAACGACCCACCACGGTCGGTACGCCTGTCTATGTGGAACCTCGTTTCAAGATAATTGCCAAAGCAATGAATGTTGTGCCGGTTGTCTCTGGCGCGATGGGGCCAGTGGCTGGCTTCCCAGCGGGGAGGTTGGTTGCGTCACACTTCTCCGTCATGGTTAAAGAAATTTCACAGGTATTGGTTGCTGGACCGGCATTGGTGGACCGGGCGCTCGGTGTTTCCATGACCAAGGAAGAACTCGGCGGCTGGCGAATTCATACCCGCAGCGGCATTGTTGACAATGTCGCTGATTCTGAAGAAGGCGCCTTTCATCAGATGCGCCGGTTTTTGAGCTATATGCCACAGAATGTCTGGCAGCTACCCGATAGAATCCACTGTGATGATGATCCGAACCGCGCCGATGAGGCTCTAATATCGATTGTCCCAAGGGATGGCAGGATTCCATTCGATATGCGTGACATTATGACGCGAGTCCTGGATCTTGATTCTTTCTTTGAGATAGCACCGCATTATGGCCATGGCCAGATTATTGGTCTTGGTCGATTGAATGGCGCAGTTGTTGGTCTGATCGCCAATGATTGTGTCCATTTTGCAGGTGCGATGACCGCCGAAGGATCCCAGAAAGCAAAACGGATGATGGAACTATGCGACACCTTTCACATCCCCGTGGTGAACTTTATGGATGAACCGGGTTTTATGATTGGACCAGATGCAGAGCAAGCAGCGACCATTCGCTATGGTATGAGCGCCGTTGCCGCTGCTGTTCAATCGACTGTGCCCTGGGCAACTATTGCCGTCCATAAGTCATTTGGCGTGGCATCTGCCGCCCACTTCGCGCCCAATACCTATCAGTTGGCCTGGCCAAGCTGGGAAATGGGCGCACTGCCGGTAGAAGGCGGCGTTGCAGTTGCCTTTCATCGCGAGATAGAAGCAGCAGATGATCCTGCGGCTAAAAGAAAGGAACTGGAAGAAATGTTGATGAAAAACCGGTCTCCCTTTCCGATGATGGAAAGTTTTGCTGTGCATGAACTCATAGACCCTAGACAGACGAGAGCGAAACTCTGTGAATGGATAGAATGGGTACAACCATTGCTGGATGAATTAAAAGGGCCTGTTACATGGGGCATGCGACCTTAAGCAGTACCAAAATGATAGAAATGCCCCAACCAAACGGAACGCGAATGTTCGACCTAATACAAATGCCATTCACCTCCTGCAGTCGTGCAGTCTTGCGTCCATTTCTGTGTCTGCTGGTTGGCTTGCAGGTGTTTGGTCTGAACGTATCCAGTGCCAGGGCCGCACAATTCGAGTCCAGCAATGTTGAAGCCGAGCTTGTATCTGAAGTGACCAGTATTGCACCGGGCCAGTCCTTCTGGATTGCATTGCGTCAACAGATTCGACCTGGTTGGCATACATACTGGCGAAATCCCGGCGACTCCGGAGCACCCACTAGTCTTAAGTGGGATCTTCCAGAAGGATTTAGCGCGTCCAGCATTCATTGGCCATATCCAGAACGGGTGCCTTATGGACCCCTGATGAATTTTGGATATGAAGATGAGGTGGTCTTTCCGATTGAAATATTTGTGCCGGATAACCTTTCAGCCACTCAGGTTACCTTGAAGGCGAAGGGTCGGTGGCTGGTCTGTGCAGATATCTGTATTCCTGAAAGTGGAGATCTTGAACTCACTCTCCCGGTGACACAGAGTGCCCCAGAGATAGCGCAGCAGAATATTGATCTGTTCAGAGAGGCACGCGAGAAGATCCCCATGAATCTGGGCTTGTTGACTGAAATGTCTGTGCAAGGTGATGCCATCGTTATTCATGTGCAAATGCCCGGTCTGGAAGCGAGTCGAATCAAATCTATTGACTATTTTCCTTATGAGGAAGGTGTACTGGATTTTCCTGCTAGACAGAAGCTGGAAATAACCAGTGATGGTTTTAAACTTAACATGACAGCCGGTTATGACTTTAATCCAGCCACGTCGACGCTAGATGGCATTGTGGTCATCACGGAGGATTCTGGCGAAATTCTACGCTCGGCGTTCGAAATCACACCGCAGATAGCGCCTGCGGCCAATAATGAGTTTGCTGCCAATACTGATATGAGTATTGCTTTGGCAATGTTTTTTGCCTTCCTGGGCGGGATGATTCTGAATTTGATGCCGTGCGTATTTCCGGTCCTGTCGATCAAATTCCTGTCGCTGGTCGAGGGTACCCATGCCGATGCCGGGGAGATTAGGCACCATGGTATTGCCTATCTCTTTGGTGTGGTGCTGAGTTTTCTTGCAGTCGCTGCATTGCTAATCGCCCTACGCGCTGGTGGCGAAGAAATTGGCTGGGGTTTTCAGCTCCAGTCACCTATTGTCATAGGCATTCTGGTGTATTTGTTTGTTCTTATTGGCCTGAACCTTTCTGGTTATTTTGAGTTTGGCTTATCACTGACAGATACAGGAAGTGCGCTCGCCTCCAGGGGCGGTTATGCGGGTTCATTTTATACCGGTGTTCTTGCCGCAGTGGTTGCTGCACCTTGTACCGCACCGTTCATGGGTGCTGCCATCGGCTATGCGTTGACCCTTAATGCCCTGGCTTCATTACTAATATTTGCGGCACTGGGTTTTGGTATGGCCTTGCCTTATGTCCTTCTCTGTTTTTCACCGCCATTGTTGAACCGGCTGCCTAAACCGGGAGCATGGATGGAAACCCTGAAGGAGTTTTTTGCTTTTCCGATGTTCGCGACAGCAATCTGGTTGATATGGGTGTTGAATCAACAGACCGGCGCCGATGGGCTGTTGGCAATCCTGGCTGGTCTGCTGCTCATTGGCCTGGGGATATGGATCGGTAAAACCCGAGCCGGGCGCGAGAGAAGCCTTGTGAGAAATATAATGATGATCACGCTCTTTCTTTCCGCTTTGATGCTAACAGGCGTCATCGAAACCCAATCTGTTTCAGCGAACGCTACTGACAACTTGACGAAAGAAGCACCGGCAGACACATCAGTGCTTGGGAATGCGCCATATTCGCCAGAGAAAGTCCGGGAACTAGTTGCCGAAGGTCCCGTGTTTGTCAATTTTACGGCTGCCTGGTGCATTACTTGCAAAGTGAATGACCTGGCCGCGCTGAGTTCAAAGAAGGTCAGTCAGGTGTTCGCTGACAATAATGTCAGTTACCTCGTTGCGGACTGGACTAATGAGGATCCGGTGATCACCCGCACACTCGCAGACTATGGTCGATCCGGCGTTCCCCTTTATCTACTATTTCCCCAGGGCCAAGGGAAGGCAAAAGTACTACCACAGATTTTGACCCAGTCGATTGTTATCGACGCAGTTGAGTCGTTGAAAGATTAAACAAGATACTATCAGTGCTTCTGCTCACTTATTTGACAGAAGCCTTAGGAGGAGCGATGGATAAAGCCCAGGTGCTAATGGAAAGAGTGTCTTTCCCCAGAGCTGGATTTAGGCAATGGGCCCTGTTGGCGGGATGCACACTGGCCCTTTTGATCGTGCAAAACGCTATTGCAGAGGGTGAAGTCGATTGGAATCGTTGGGCGATTTATAACGCTGAATCTATTGACGAGGTTCAGTACGGACCACTTGACGCTATTCTGAAAACATTGGTCATCGATGTAAACGGGAGTGCCAAAATGCGCTACAGCGTTTTGAGTACGGACAAGCCGCTAGCCTATTTAACCCGCTATATTCAGTATCTGGAAGGTTTGCCTGTCTCCAAATTAAATCGCAATGAGCAACTGGCCTACTGGTTAAATTTGCACAATCTGGGTGTGATTCGAATATTTGTCACAGATGCTGACGCCTATCGCCAGGTCAAGAGCTTACGCGGAGAACCTGCTGCACCCGGCGAGTCCTGGACCCAGCCAGTTTTTACAGTAGAAGGTCAGCCCTTGTCCCTGAACGATATTGAGCAACGAATTTTATTCGCCCAGTGGAAAGACCCTTTGACATTATATGGGCTGTGTTATGGCGTAAAAGGCAGCCCACCGATTGGCACCACCGCATTCACGGGTATAGAAGTGCATGAGCAATTGGCAAAGGTTGGGCGGCTATTTGTCAATGATAAAGACAATGTGCGCGTTAAACGTAATGGCGTGGAGCTGTCAAAACTATATACCTGGAATCGATCGATATTATTTGAAGACAGTGACGATGCCATCATCAATCATATTTCATCGCTTGCCTATCCTAAATTAAGGGCTGAATTGAAGTCGAAACCGTCTCCGGACACCAGGATGTTGAAAAGTAAGTTTAACTGGCGTTCTGTCGCCTTTTCGCCAAGAGGGTCAGGTGGCAGCGGATTGGCTGGCTC
>CAZAZB010000076.1:0-12758 GCA_964489485.1 uncultured Pseudomonadales bacterium
AAGCGAGCCAGGGATGGCGAGCCAAGCTTACATGGATGGATGGGGACGCCTAGTCATACGCGGCCTGGAGAAGTTATATCCATGGTGGAGTGGCGGACAGACCACATCTATATCAGGAGCCTATCCGTTTTTCGAATCCCTAAAGTCAGTGCCATTCTGCTCCGACCCCAATTATTACATCATCCAACCTTGCCACCCATAAGGTCTATCGCACCACCGATTGCTGCGATATTGTTACTCACACATCGTTCTGTCACAAATCGCTTGAGGTATTCCGGGCCGCCGGCTTTTGGACCTGTTCCTGAAATACCAGTACCACCGAAAGGCTGCGACTCCACAACCGCACCTATCATATTTCGGTTAACGTAAACGTTACCGGCACCGACATTATTCGTAATGTACTCCACCATGGATTCGTTCCGACTATGGATGCCAAGGGTCAATGCAAACCCAGTTTCGCGTATCTCTTCAAATATTGTCGGCAGGTCCTGTGTTTTGTAACGAATGACATGCAGAATCGGACCGAAGTGCTCTTTTTTGAGGATATTGATAGACGATATTTCGTAGCAGCAGGGTGCAATAAAATAGCCTTTTGGAAGTGATGACTCGTCAACAGGCGTCCGGGAGATGAGCGAAGCATGTTCATCGAGGTATTGAGTGTGCATTGTCAGCTTGTCTCGGGCTGTTTCATCGATCACCGGACCAACATCTGTGGCGAGATCTAACGGATTCCCCACGGTGAGAAGTTGCATGGCGCCGGACAAGAGTTCAAGGATACGATCAGCGCAAGCTTCCTGTAGGTAGAGGACTCGCAATGCCGAACAGCGCTGACCGGCAGCGTTAAAGGCGGATTCGATAACATCTCGGGTGACTTGCTCCGGGAGAGCCGAGCTATCAACAATCATGACATTCTGGCCGCCGGTTTCCGCAATCAACGGGATGATTGGACCGGCTCTCGCTGCGAGGGTAGCATTTATTTTTTTGGATGTGGCCACAGAACCTGTAAAAACAACACCGTCTATTCCCGGTTCCCTGGTTAACAAAGAGCCCACCTTATCGCCAGGCCCACAAACCAGTTGAAGCACAGCCGCAGGTAACCCTGCCTGCCGGAACAGATCGACCAGCCTGTGTGCGACAAGACTTGTCTGTTCGGCAGGTTTCGCAATAACGGTGTTGCCGGTTACCAACGCGGCCACCAGTTGCCCCGTGAAAATTGCCACAGGGAAATTCCAGGGACTGATGCAGGCAATGGTGCCTCTAGGTATAAATGAAAGTTGATTCGACTCGCCAACAGGACCAGGCAATACCTTCAGTGTCAACCCAGTTGCCTGGTTAGCATAGTAGCGGCAGAAATCGATTGCCTCACGAATCTCAGAGAGTGCATCACCAATTGTTTTCCCGGCTTCATTTGCCATCAGTGCAACCAATTCGGCCAGATTATCTTGCAGCGCGTTGGCACAGCGACGAATCTGGCTCGCTCTTTCCTCAGGCAATTGAGCAGACCATGCTGGAGAGGCATGGGTGGCAGTTTCAATCTTCAAGGCAATACTCTTAGTTGAATCAAGGGAGTAGCTTCCGATTTCAATCCCGTGCACCGGCGACTTAACAGAAAGAGGTTCCTTATCCGTACCTATATCATTGTATACCCAGGTGTTGTTCGCGAACTTTGATACGGTATCGAGAAGCTCCTTACGATGCTGACTATAATTCAAGTTGATCCCTGACGAATTTACCCTGTCTGGAAACAAGTTGGTCGGCTTAGGGATACCTGCCTCATGATCCATCTGATAGATTGGATGACGCGAGAGTTCAGTCGCGCTGATGTTGCTGGCGAGTTGATTGACGAATGAGCTATTGGCTGAATTTTCAAGCAGGCGTCGGATCAGGTAGGGCAGTAGCTCTCTTTGTTGGCCGATCGGGGCATAGATGCAACACTGAATGTCCTTGTGGCGATCCAGCAGACAGTCGTACAGTATTGTTCCCATGCCGTGCAGTCGCTGAAACTCAAATTGAACCTTCTCGGGTACGGACTCGGTCCAGTGCAGAATATTCGCCACGGTTTGGACATTGTGCGTCGCAAACTGAGGATAAAAATTCTGTTGGTGTTCTAACATCAACCGCGCGCAGTATAGATAGGCAATGTCGGTGTGTGCTTTCTGCGTAAACACCGGATAGTCACTAAGTCCGAGTGTTTGTGCATGCTTGATTTCGGTATCCCAATAGGCGCCCTTGACGAGTCGGACGGGGATTCGCTGACGGTTATCTTTGCCTAGTTCAGCCAGATAGTTGATTACCGATTCGCCGCGCTTGGAATAAGCCTGCACGACCAATCCCAGTTGGTCGAAACCTTTTCCCGGACCATTTTTGATCAATCGTTCAACAAGGCGAAGCGACAACTCGAGTCGGTCGGCTTCTTCTGCATCAATTGTTATTTGCACATTCTGGTCTCGTGCCAGTGCAACGAGATCATGTATGACGGGGTAGAGTTCGTCATCAACCTTGCTTAGTTGATTAGCCTCATATCTTGGATGCAGCGCAGATAGCTTGATCGATATTGATGATTGACCAAATTGCCCGGCAAATTTAATGGCTTCATGATAGGCAGCAAAGAATTTTTCCGCATCTTCCATTGTTAATGCTGCCTCGCCTAACATGTCAAATGAGTAGCGATAAGGACGCCGATCTTTTTTAATTTTCTTGCGCGCCTGATTCAATGTTTCACCCAGTACAAAATGATCACTGAAGACGCTCATCCCGGTCTCTATTGCCATTCGGATTGTTGGCTCACCAAATCGCTGGATGATCTTTGAAAGAAAAGGTATTTCAGTTGTCTCTAGCACATTTGATGTGAAGAGCAGGGCGCGTGTAGAAGAATTTACAAATGTCGATAGGCTCTGCCCAATGTGCTTGCCCCAATCTACACCGGTTAGTTTCGAGCGAATCAAGGCTTCACGGGTGGCTTCGTCCGGGATCCTGGCAAGGGCTTCTGCCAGGGTCATGAGACGTATGCCTTCGATTGAATCCAAACTGTATTCCGCCATAAAGGCATCGAGTCCAGCATTGAAATCCGGATGGGCACGTATTTCTTCTATAAGGCTTACCGCCTCTGCGGTGACCACATGCTGTTCTTTGGAATCTGGCTTGATGGCGCGCGCATACCGGCGAACCATTTCCATCTCATCTGCCAGATACATCTGTGCTATTTGGTCTCGCGATTGTCGCAGCTGGGTCACAATTTACTCCATCAGGTATTCAGTCGACCGGCAGCAGGCGGATGATTTGCCGGGTATGTTTTTCGACAAGTTCCCTTGAATAGATCAGCGGCAAGGTTCCATCCTTAGCCCAGTTTTCAAGCAGGTCGTTATAATGGCGATCATCAGCGTTGCCAGATTGTCCCGGCGCATTTGTCATGTAAGCGTTATCCCAATTGCCGACATCCAGTACCATTCTCCAGGAACCACCACTCACTATCGTGAAGTCTTCTTTGTATCGAGTGCTGTTGGGTGTGTCACCGCTGCCACCGCGAGATACAACGGGCATGGCTAATGTTTGTTGGAGATTCGTATCGACCTGGTCATAGAGAGGATGTTTGAATGCTATCGTGTGAATCGTTCCCCACTGCCATTTGGCTACATCATCACCCAGTAGCGACTTTGCTTCCTCGATAGCAGCATTGAGGGTTTCGATGGCAACCTGCTGTCGTTTATCAACCGGCAATTCTGCAAAAAACGCTACCACCCGATTGTTGTGCAACTTGCCAATATCCGTCAAATCGGTGAGCCCCAGTTTGTCTGCCATGACGGCCTTATTCAGATGCTTTGTGAACCAAATCTCGAAAAGTGCTGCGGCGGCGGAATGACGAGCCAGTACGGCATCCCAATGCTTGAACAACTCATTGGCAGGAGAGGGCAGCTTGTCGATATTCAGTAAACCGATGACGGTTCGGGCGGGCAGGGAGGTATAGTCTCTCTGCAAGTCAATTGAGTCCTGCATACTGTGTTTGCCAGGGCTATTCAGTACTTCACTGATACGGTTGATTCGCCAGGGATAGGCCCATTCAAAGCCGAGCTTTTTTTCCTCGTAAGGATAGCCATCGGGAATACTCATGGCATTTGCGGTACCGACCCAGCCTCGTTTTGGATTGTATTCAACCGGCAGCTCATCCATATCGTAGAAACCTTGCCATTCGTATCGACCGTCCCCGGGGACTGGCAGCAGACCATCATAGTTCGTCCGGATGGGCGTCAGGCCAGCGGGTTTGTAACCAATATTTCCATCAATATCAGCATAGACCTGATTCTCTGACGGTGCTCCCCAGCGGTTAAGTGCAGACAGAAATTGATCCCAGTTTCCCGCCCGCATGTACTCAACAGAACCGAAGTAGGGCGCCATACCGGGTTCGAGCCAGGCTGCCTGCACAGCAAAGGCTCTTTTCTTCTGGCGATAAATAATGGGACCGTGCGTGGTAAAATGAAGTTCTTCAACGACTGATTCGCCGCCGCGAATATCAAATGTTTCGCTGACCTTTTGCACCGGTACCCAGTGACCGCGATAGAAATACTTATCTCCTCTGGTCCTGTAAACCATCAGATCTTCCTGATCAATCGAAAATATGGTCAGTCCAAAGGCAATCCGCTCGTTGTGCCCTATGGAAATACCAGGGAGAGCCGGTTCACCAGCGCCGATCACATTTAACCCGGGCGCAACCAGATGTGCAGCATAGCGAAGGGAAGGGACCGCATGTCCTCTATGCGGGTCATTGGCCAGAATCGGTCTTCCTGTGGTTGTTCTGTCCGGTGCCACCGCCCAGTTATTGCTCCCTGCTCCCAGGTCTCGCTCCGTTAACGCCTCTAGTGTCGCCCGATCAGAAACTTCCAGAGCACTAAACTGCACGGCCTTGCTGAAGTCGACAGGGGCCTTGGCAAGGCGGTAAAGGCGGGTTACATCAGTCGGTATTGCGCAGGGATCGAGTCCTTCCGGGACTTTTGTCTCCCAATCAGGTTCAAGCTTGAATCTTAAGGCATCTGTTTCAAGCCCATATCGACAGACTATATTGGCTCGCTGCGCTTCACTGATGACATTCCGCCATAGTCCGTTGGAGCGGATTCGCACCACATCCTCTGCATTCCAGATGGCCGGTTCATAATCCAGGATGCTGAATTCGACTGGTAATAGTGTCGGTTGTTTGCGAACGAGATTGACATAGGCGTTGATGCCCGCGGTAAATGCCGTTGATATTTTTTTAGCATCTGAACCGTAGGCGAGCCATTCCCGAAACATATCACCGCGATAAAGAAATAGACGTGCCGCCTTGTCCTGTTCAAGGAAATTTTCTCCCAGGATGCTGGAGAGTTGTCCAAGCCCGCGGCGGCGCCATAAATCAATTTGCCATAGCCGGTCTCGAGCGGCATTGAAACCCTGCACATAGAAAGCATCGTAATGGTCGTTGGCATAGATATGAGGGATTCCCCATTCATCAACCAGAATCTCTGCGGGTTTGCTTAGACCATCTACCTGATAGCTAAGGTTTTGTGCTTCTGTCGTTTCTGCCAGAACCAGGGTTGTAAGGCTAGAACCGGCAAGGATGAATAGTAAAGATAAAAGGATCGATCTTGGCATGGGAGAACTCTCGGAAGTGAAGTCACATTTTACCTGATTGGCATCACAAAACAGAGAAGGTCGTTTCAGAATTGTGTTTTCTGATAAATTCAAGTTAGTGATATTATTTAACATAATATAGATTATGCGCATAGATAGAATAAGCGCCTGCAATATGGATGGCGGATTAATAATCAATTACATTCGGTTACAGGACGATTACCATACGGTTACAGACCATCAGCATCCGGGTGTGAATGCCCACTTATCAGAAACTGGCCTTGTACTAGCCTAATCACTGACCTTCTTGTTTTGCTGACATGCATATTCACAGATTAGTCAGTATACTTTTCTCTGTACCGATTGAATCTCCAACCCAATCGATGACAAAACAAGAAATTGATAACAAAAGACACAGACAAGAAGGTAGAACCCAATATGGAATGTCCCAAGTGCCATGCAAATATGGAAGAAGTTACATATGGTCGGAATATGACAGTAGATCGATGTACTAACTGCAAGGGAATATGGTTCGACGTGGGTGAAGCTGAAACCCTCAAGGGCAAATGGATGTCAGAATTTGTAGACAGTGGCGATCCTGAGGTTGGCAAGGAATATAACAAGATTGATGACATTGATTGTCCACGCTGCAAAAAGCGTATGGAAAAGGTTGCAGATCCATCCCAACCTCACATCTGGTACGAGAAATGTGCAGATCACGGTATGTACTTTGATGCAGGCGAATTCACTGACTATAAGTATGAAACCTTAATGGACAAGTTCAGGGACTTAATGACAGGAAATCGGTCCGGTAGTGCCTGACCAAGACCAAACAAACTAAAAATGAACGTCTGACAAGACACTCACTATGCTAATTACTTTTTACGGGGTACGTGGATCCATTGCGTCCCCTGGGCCCCTGACCAATAAGTATGGCGGAAACACATCTTGCGTCCATGTGAAGATGAATTCAGGCCAGAATCTTATCCTGGATGCCGGTACTGGAATCAGGCGCCTTGGAATGGAACTTGTTCAGAACGACGAACCTCTATTGCTGTTGTTGAGCCACGGTCACTGGGACCATATCCAGGGTTATCCTTTCTTCGGTCCAATTTATCAACCAGACCGGGAAATTGTCGTATTCCAGGGGATGCAAGGCAATGCGCTTGCTCTGGCGGCCATACTGGAACAGATGGACGGGTCAAATTTTCCGGTTCATGCGAGTGACCTTCCCTCACGTATTACGACCATTTCCTCTGTTGAGGACTATCTTGCAGACCAGGCCTACACCACTAACCGGCAAAGCCTGAATCATCCCGGGGGCGGCCATTCCTACAAGGTTGAGGAAGATGGCGTTACCTTTGCCTATATCACCGACAATGAACTCGATCCACCAGACAAACCGCAAACAACCTATGATGAATGGGTTGAGTATTGCAGGGATGTAGACTTGTTAATCCATGATGCGCAATACACGGAAAATGATATGCCGGCGAAACATGGCTGGGGCCACTCCCTGATATCACAGGTACGTCAGCTAGCAGTGGATGCACAGGTAAAAAACCTGGTGATGTATCACCATGATCCTGAACGAACAGACAGTGAACTCGATGAAGTTGCGCTCGAATCTGCAAGATTCTTCAAATCACGGCACTGTAAAATAGGCTCCTACATTGCCGCAGAGGGTCTCAGCTTTGATTTGGTTGCGAAGAAAGATCCCAAAGTGTCAACCGTTAATCTATTCGAATCCTGATCTGAGCCAGGGATTCACGTCAGCCATAAGGTAGATCCCCATGCGATTTGTATCATTCAATGTCAACAGTATTCGTGTTCGGCTGCATCAATTGGAGGCAGTCATCAAAACCCACGCGCCTGAAGTCATCGGATTACAGGAAACCAAAGTCCAGGACCATGAGTTCCCGGTTGAGGAAATTAACAATCTGGGCTATCACGTTGAATATCATGGTCAAAAAACTCACTACGGTGTTGCCCTTCTCTCTCGTTCTAAACCGACCCTGGTCCACAAAGGTTTCGATACGGACGATGAAAACAGCCAAAGACGACTCATCAAATGTGACTATGACCTGACAGGGTCTGGTTCATCAGATACTCAACAAATTAGCGTCATTAATGGCTACTTTCCCCAGGGCGAAAGCAGTAGTCATCCGACGAAATTCCCGGCTAAACGAAAGTTCTATGCAGATCTACAAGACCTGATCACAAGTGACCTGTCTCCAGAGTGCAAACTCGTTATTATGGGGGACATGAATGTGGCGCCTCTGGATGAAGATATTGGCATTGGTGAACCAAATAAGAAGCGCTGGTTAAGGGATGGCAAGACAAGTTTCTTACCGGAGGAACGTGGTTGGTTGCAGAAGCTGGTTGACTGGGGTCTGGTGGATACCTTTCGTGCAAATTATCCCGATCTGGATGATCGATTTAGCTGGTTTGATTACCGTAGCAAAGGCTTTGAGAAAGAGCCCAAAAGGGGCCTGCGTATTGACCTGATTCTTGCTTCGCGGGCGATGAACGAATTGAATAGAGATGCAGGTATCGATTATGACATCCGGGGTATGACGAAGCCTTCTGACCACTGCCCTATCTGGACAGAGTTCGACTGTTAAAACCGTTCTAATGTGTATTGATCGTGGCCCGAATTTTTGCGATCCAGGGCCGTATCACCCAATAGATTCCAATGCCCAGTCCGTCTGTAAATACGTCAGCGAGTTCGAAATATCGGTACTCTGTAAGCCATTGCAGACATTCCAGGCCAAATCCGTATGCCAAGAGTGCTAGCCATTTTATCCAGTGCCTTTCGATGTCCGGGAAAGAATTGTCCGCCAGGAATGCCAGTAGCAGAAACGCCATCAAATGATTTGCCTTATCCCAGGTTGGCACCCCCTCTGGCATAGGTCGGTCGGTCAATGCGAGCCATGTAATAACGGACAAGCAGGCAATTAGCAATAAACGAAAAGTGATTATCATCGATACAGGTTAATCTCGTCGCGGGTAGATGCCGCAACACGCCTTGCTTCTTCGGCGAAATCCTCGCCATCTGACGCATACAAGATAGCGCGAGATGAAGAAACAATGAGTCCCCCGCCCTGCCCTGCTTTAATACTTTTTTCTACATCTCCGCCTTGCGACCCGATACCAGGCAACAAGAACGGCATATCCCCCGTTATCTCTCTAATACGTGCCAGCTCAGATGGTTGGGTCGCGCCCGTCACCAGAGCAACGTTGTGATTCTTGTTCCATACATTCGCTGCTTGATCCGCAACATGTTCAAAAAGCTGTTTGCCGTTTGCCAGTTTCAGGTTTTGCAGGTCGGCACCACCCGGGTTGGATGTCCTGCACAAAATAAATACCCCTTTATCCTGGTGATCGAGGAAAGGTTCCATTGAGTCATAACCAAGATAGGGGTTAATGGTGACTGCATCGGCACCATAACGGTCAAAAGCTTCTATTGCGTACTGTTCGGCTGTACTCCCGATATCTCCTCTTTTTACGTCCAGGATGACTGGAACGCCTTGATCCTTGATGTAGCGAATGGTCTTTTCCAAAGAGGGTTCATTCGCCCCCGCCGCATAGTGGGCGAACTGGGGTTTGTAACAACAGGCAATATCAACCGTTGCATCAATAATTGCCTTATTGAAGGCAAATATCGCATCGCTTTCCTGTTGGACCGCGACCGGAAACCTTTTGGGGTCTGGATCCAGGCCAATACACAGCAGTGAGTTGACCTGTTGCTGTCGTGCGTCAATATGGCTAAAGAATTGGTTGGTGCTGATAGTATTAACTCCTGTATTCGCTGCCTGGCAGGGTGCTGAGAAAGAAACTGTGAGCGCCAGGGCAAGACGAAATTTGCTGAGAACGCGGAGTTTACACGCAGTAAATGAGCATTTCGACCGAACTCGCGCACGGGCTAATTTCAATGCCGAATTGTGCCAACAGATACTTTTTCTGCGGCCTGCTTGTGGAAGACCAGCCATAACGATGACCAGGCTGAGTCGACAATCTCCTGGACACATCGGTCAAAACGCGGCCCAAAAAACAAAAAGTGTCACAAAAGGGCCCTCAATGCCCATTTGGGTCAGGCTATTATAAGCTTTGATTGCTGTATAAGTCACCTGAAAACAGAAACTAACCCATTGTTAATAAAGGATATTTCACAACTATTAGTAAGTTGGCACGGTTGTAGCTAAGTATTAGGTGTACAAGACAAAAGGTTTTTCAGGGGAACAAAATGACAACGTCACTACAACTATCAAATATCATCAATTTGGCCAGTGTCAGAAATGAGCGAAATAATATTCGACACATCAATTGCGTCACTAATGAACGTCATGAACAGCGCCGCGAATTCAGACGTGAAAGCAGCGAGCGTCTGTTTCTACAGATAGTTCAGTCCAGCGACCAGGACATGGTCGGGACTACCATCTCCAGTACAGCATTAGATGTATCGGCCAGCGGTCTGAAAGTACACTGCTCGCAAAGAATACCAACGGGTTGTGTCATCGATCTCTGGGTGGATGACAACGCTCGCCCGGGTAAATTCTTTCTCTCCAGCGAGGTTCGTTGGGTAACGGAAAACGAGGACGGCGATTTTGAAATCGGCGTAGAACTGCTCGACGGCGCAGCGACTGACATCGAAGAATGGCGTGAGAGGCAGGGCTAAGACGGCGACTCGCCACCAAACCAGCTAGCAACCGGTTAACCGGTCAACATCTACAAGAACGACCCCCTGGAGACTGTTCCTCCCCCCTGGATCAGTCTCCTTTTTTTTGCCTGTCGTTTGCTGTTCTGTCTTCTAATGAAGTCTGTCCTTTAGTTAAACATGTCATTTAACGTCAAATTATTGCAACGTCACCTTCGGTCCCTGTGGCGTGTCCTCTATAGCATAGCCCTGTTCTTCCACCTGAGCGCGTAAATCGTCTGCTCTCGCCCAATTCTTGTCTTTTCGTGCCTGCTCTCTCTCCTCAGCCAGTGCCAGAATAGTTGCGGGTATTTCCTGCACGGGAGGTGTCCAGGTGGCGATATCCAGTCCCAGAATCTGGTCGAACACCAGAACCGTTGCCTTCTTCACCTGATCAGGTAGATCCGACCTGACAAGGTCCCAAACCACCGCAAGCGCCCTCGGCATGTTCAGGTCGTTGTTTATGTAATGCACGAATTGATCCAAAAAGACATCGGAGACTTCACCGGGTTCTCCCCAATCATAGGCTGTTTGATAGAGGCGTTTTAGTGCCGTGCTATTGGCATGAAGGCTTTCCCAGCTAAAAGACATCTGGGTCCGATAGTGAGCGGTCAGGCAGAAATAGCGATAATCAACGGCGCTGTAGCCTTTTTCGATCAATGTCTCCAGGCGGATAAAATCACCACTGGATTTCGCCATTTTCGCCTGATCAACCTGTAGGAAATAGCCATGCATCCAGAAGTTCGCCAGTCGTGTCCCTTTGCTGGCTTCAGTCTGGGCAATCTCATTGGTATGGTGGATCGGAATATGGTCCTCACCGCCACAATGAATATCAAAGAAATCACCCAGATACTTTGCTGACATCGCTGAACATTCAATATGCCAGCCGGGGAAACCCACTCCCCAGGGGCTATCCCATTCCATTTGTCTGTTCTCATCTGGACCTGAAAATTTCCACAGGGCAAAGTCTGTCACATGCTGCCGTTCACCCTGCTCCACACGCGCACCCGCCTGTAATCCTTCGATATCAAGGCGAGCGAGGTAGCCATAATTGTTCAACTTTCGTGAATTGAAGTAGATTCCATCATTGATTCGGTAGGTATAGCCTTTCGCTTCCAGGTCTGAAATAAAGTCAATCTGTTCCTTGATATGATCGGTTGCCCTGCACCAGATGCTGGGTTCCATCACGCTCAGGGAATTCAGGTCTTGCTTGAACACTTCGCTGTAGTAGTCCGCGAGTTCCCAGGCCGTCATACCGGTACGCCGTGCGCCGAGTTCCATCTTGTCCTCACCCGTATCCGCATCTGACGTCAGGTGGCCGACATCGGTGATATTGACCACATGATTGACGGTATAGCCATTAAATTCGAGCGTTCGCCGCAGAATATCTTCGAACAAGTAGGTACGAAGATTGCCAATATGTGCATAGTGATAAACCGTGGGACCGCAGGCATACAAACCCACTTTACCGGGTTCCAGGGGAACGAACTCACGAATTTCGCGCTCATAGGTGTCAAATAATTTTAGTGGTTCCATCAAAGTTCAATTCAATCAAAATGCCGCGGCATCATATAGGAATTGTGAATTACCGCAACCACGATGGAATTCCGCCTAGGTGCTGCGCGGGTATCATTAGCAGAGCCCTACCAAGAGGCTTGGAACTAGCTTGTGCCTGCCCAGAAATGTAGATTAAAGCGGATTCATGAAGCATGCCGTTCCGCGAGCACCCGTTCGACAGTATCGACTATCACCTGGGTTTGCGATTCGATTTCAATATTGACCTCATCGGATTCTTTTAGAATCGCGAAATTGGTGCGCTTCAGTGTTTCCGGGATAAGGTTAACGCTAAAGGTTGCCGTGTTGCGATCCAGTGCTGCCACCGTCAAACTGGCGCCATTGATGGCAAGAAACCCTTTCTCGAACACATATTTAAGCCAGGCAGGGTCGCCTGCAAAGGTCATTCTGCAGTTGTTTTCGCTCCGTTCGACGCTGGCGACGCTCGCCGTACCAATGACATGGCCAGACAGTATGTGTCCGCCGACCTCCACGCCTTGCTTCGCGGAACGTTCAATATTGACCAGGGTTCCCGGTTCCAGGTATTTAATATTAGACAGGCTCAAAGTTTCCTGTATGGCATCAAATGTGACCCCGTAATCTGAAATACCTGTCACAGTAAAGCAGGTTCCATTGACTGCAACACTTGCTCCAATTTCAAGTTTTTCAAGTAGATAAGTTGGAAACTTAATGCAAAAAGTCATTAAGCCTTCCTTACGGTCCACACTCGTGACCGCTAATTGATCTTGCACGATTCCTGTATACATAATGAATGTCCTATAGTTCTTCCCTATATATCTAAATAATATTCCTGGCAGATACTTAAGTAGAAAGCCATGGAGTTTGGCTGCAACTCACTCGTTGGCTGGTCTCGCAGACAAATACGCGCTTCATGGTAATGGCGAACACC
>CAZAZB010000077.1:0-12755 GCA_964489485.1 uncultured Pseudomonadales bacterium
ATCCCGATGAACAGCATCCCCTGAATGAGATAAGGCACCAGCACTGGCAGACAGCATCAGGGGTTCAAGTTGGTGATCGCGGTCTCGATCCGGTCACAAGCTTCTTCCAACGTCTTGCGCGGACAGGCAAAATTCAATCTCATATAGCCATCGCCATCAAACTGATCACCCGGTGACAGTCCGACTCCCGCAGATTCAAAGAAGCCCATTGCATCATTGAGCTTCAACCCTGAAACATCCAACCAGGCAAGATATGTGGCCTCAACGGGACTCATGCTTATACCAGGCATTTTGGCAATCCTTGTCGCTAGATAATCACAATTTGACTGGAGGTATGCCAGTAGTTCTTCGCGCCAGGGTTCGCAATCCCGGTAGGCTATCAGCATGCTGATAAAGGCAAACGTGGAGAGTTTGTTCGACATCCCCTTGCCACCATCTTTGAACTTCTGTTTTAGCGCCGGATTCTGAATAATGCCAAAGGCGCCGCCTAACCCTGCGAGGTTAAATGTCTTCGTTGGTGCCATTAACGTAATGGTGATGTCCGCCGCTTCCTGACTAATGGAAGCTGTTGGAATATGTTGTCGACCACCCAGATTTAGCTCACAATGAATTTCATCGGAGCAAATCAATACATCGTTGCGATGGCAAGTTTCAACGATACCTTCTAATTCTTCCTGTTTGAGAAGCCTGCCAACGGGATTAAATGGATTACAGAGCAGTAAAAGCTTCGCATCGCTGTTTTCTTCCAGCGTGGCATCCAGAGCCTCCACAGGAAATGGCCACTTGCCATCTACCATAGGCGTCGGTACCCGCAACAGCTTCTTGTCAAAATTTTCCGGTGCGCTAAGGAATGGAAAATAGATCGGTGTTGCCGTGACAACTGATTCATCGGACGCCACCAAACCACGGCATGCCTGGTTTAGTCCCGGGACGACACCAGCCAGATAAAAAATTTCATTGCGCTGGACTTCCCAATCGTAGAGCCTTGCCATTCGTTTGATCAAGACATCTTTTAGCTCAGCAGGTGGTGTGTTGTACCCAAAAGCACCATGTTCAGCACGCTCTTTGATGGCATCTGTAATTTGCGGGGGGACAGCAAAATCCATATCTGCCACCCACATAGGCAAAATATCCGAATCGGCATACCTATCCCATTTAGCACTACTGGTACCCTTACGATTTAGGACAACATCGAAGTCGCTCATAACTTACCTGCATTAGATTGTAGTGCCTGAGTATAACAAGCAAACGGAAGAATGAAATCTACCTGCCATTTCTGTACAAGCCGCTAGAAAATACAGCTTTTCGCATAATCTGTTGCTTCATTTGCTGTCCAGTCACCTTTGGGTTTTTCGTCCATTTTCTTACACCAGGCTTCGCTTCCAACCTCAGGCGAGCAGGAAGACAGGAACAGACAAAAACCCAGGATTCCAAAGATACTTACTTTTTTCATCTTTCTCTCCGATTAGCCGTCCGAGACGACGGACCCTTCTCTTCAGGTACACTCATTCCATTTAGCGTGACAATTCCATCACAACATCCTTCGGGATCATGGCTTTACATAGAAATGGTAATCCTGTGGTTTTCACGACCTGGCCACGCCCCGTGTGACAGCCTTCATCAAACTCATAGATGGTGGTTCCGCCGCAAGGCATACTCGACCACTTCACGGTATATCGATAGTCATCAAACATACCACTGCCCCGTGTGTTAGTGACCATCCCGGCGGCACCGCATACATTATAAATCATGTCATATTGGTTGGTGTCTGTTCGCGTCAGGATCATTGAATCATTACAGGTCTTCTTTTCTGTCTCAACCTGCCAGATACCACCAAGATTATCACAGCGATCCTCCAAAGCCGGAGTCTCAACCCTCTTCACATTCGTTAGATTAGTCGCAATAGATTCCTGAACAGAGTCGATCGGATCACCATTAAAAACAAAATCACTGATTAACGAGGATGACTCCCAGGGCACCTGTTCGCCAGAAGACGCTCGCATAACGGATCGTCTGACCCGTTTGAATACGTCCTCGACTGTCAATCCGGGAACATCCAGCACCTTCAATAGCTCACTCGTGTAGAGACCATTAGTTCCATCACCATCTGCTGCAACCGAACCCGGCGCAGTGGCATAAGCGATTAGGCTGCCAGCAGAGGCATCAACTATCGCAAGTCCTCTGGATCCGCCCCTGAATTTCTTCTCGAATGGATTGTTGCGACAGGCATCCAAAATAATCAGATTGGTTGTCGCCGCAGACTGTTCGAGAGCTTCGAGAATATCGCCAAGCTCCATAGAATCGAACTTGATTGCCTGTTCTGTGGTCAATTGCCCATCGACAGGCATGAGATAATTGCGACCATTCACCTGAACGGCGTGACCAGCATAGAACACGAGCGATGTTGCACCACGCTCTATTCTGTCGACAAATTGCAGCAGGCCACGCTGCATGGACCTTAAATCCGCGTCATAAACACTGACCACTTCAAAGCCCAGGGCAGACAACTTGGCGCTAATGGCGGTGGCGTCATTGACAGGATTGTCCAACGCACCCTGTTGGTAGGCGGCGTTTCCGATGACCAGGGCAATTCTTTGTTCGGCCAACAATGTTGACGAAGAAGTTGCCAGTAGCAGGATGAGTATTTTCAGGGAAAGAGACAAGATTACCAACACCGGGTAACTTCAATATAAATCAAAGATATCACATGCTTGTTAAAAAGTGACCTCCTGGTGGCAAGGCGTCTATTGTCCAGCAGGGCTATTTCGCCGCCATCAGCGCCTTATCAATGCCAAAAGATTTCTGCCAGGCAGCTCGCTTTTCAAGCCGTGCCCAATATTCAAGTAGCTCAGGCCGTTCCGGCATGACTGGCATGAGCTGTGTACCCCACATGATGGTACTGCCAATCAGCACATCGGCTGTCGTGAAATGCCCATCAACGATGAATTCCTTGTCTTTCACAGCCGCAGCAAGAACATTGACCACATCATCGAGCTCAGCGACTGGCTTATAATCAACCTCCGTTTTCACTTCACCGAGTGATGCCCACAGAACAGAAGGTTCGGCAGTGACAGGACCAAAAAACAGCCACCGGAGATAGGCGCCACGATTCAGTGAGCCAACAGGCACATCCAAACCTGCCTCCGGAAACGTCTCTGCCAGATAGGCACATATTGCGGCAGTTTCAGTAACAACGACATTTCCATGAACAAGCGTCGGAACCCTGCCCATAGGGTTGATCGCCATATACTCAGCGGTCTTGTGCTCCTCATCTTCCAGCGACAGGATTTTGGTTTCGTAGGGCTGTCCTATTTCCTCAAGCATCCAATGTACGATGATACCTCTGGAAGGCACCGCGTAATATAATGTCAGTTCATTCATATTCTTATCCCTGGATTGTGGAAAAATGGATGGCACAGTTATCTTATCTAATCACTACGGGGCGCAACCGTCACCATCAGATTCATTGCTATTTTTGAATAAGACTCATGCCCCATCAATCGCGCTATACTCTGGTTCCAGCACCCTGCACAACATAGATAGATAGATAGATGGAGACAGCCATGGGCCTATTTCGACGGGAAGTACATTCAAAGGGCGACATTCCATCAGCCGAATCCGCATTACCTGGTCGGCAGGAAGTCATGCCCGTACCCGAACAGCACTTCGTTAACGGAAACCCTCTGACACCGCCGTTTGCAGACAACTTGCAAACAGCTGTCTTTGGCATGGGATGTTTTTGGGGAGCGGAGCGCCGCTTCTGGGAACGCGAAGGTGTCTTCACGACGGCCGCGGGCTACGCGGGTGGGCCTACGCCTAATCCCAGTTATGAAGAAGTCTGCTCTGGCGGCACTGGTCACAGTGAAGTTGTGCTGGTTGTTTACGATCCATCAGTTGTTTCTTTCAACGACCTACTGGTACTTTTTTGGGAAAGCCACGACCCGACACAAGGGATGCGTCAGGGAAATGATATTGGCACGCAATATCGATCCGTTATTTACACCACAACTGATGAGCAGCTAGCACAGGCACAGGCGAGTGAGAAAACCTTTGCGGAAAGTTTGAATAAGGCTGGCTATAGCAGCATTACGACGGAAATCCAGAAGGCACCAATATTCTATTATGCTGAACATTACCACCAACAATATCTCGCCAAAATTCCCGATGGCTATTGTGGGCTGGGTGGTACAGGGGTTTGTTACAGCAACTAGCTTATTCTTGTCCGGAATTGTAGATCACTGCGGCTATTTCCTTCGCAAGTGCCTGTTTCATATATCTAACATATTAAATGGGTTGCTTGTATTGATTAGAAACACTACTTTTTGGACAGGCACTAGCTTGTAAGCCTTCTGAATGCCTCTTCATAACGCTTATAGGTATTCTCAATCACCTCATCTGGCAATGAAGGCGCTGGGTATTCTTTATTCCACTTTCCAGCACTCACCAGTGTCTCTGTATAGTTTCTGACATATTGCTTATCAAAACTGTTCTGCTCCTGGCCTGGCTGCCAATCTTCCGCTGGCCAGAACCTGGAACTATCCGGTGTGAGTACTTCATCAATCAGAACCGGGTTGTCATTACCCTTTTCCAGTCCGAATTCAAATTTTGTATCGGCAATGATGATGCCGCGTTCAAGGGCGTAGTCACGCCCCTGTTTGAATATAGACAAGGACATGTCACGGATATTTTCCATCAGTTCCTTGCCCGCAATATCACAGCTCTCGGCAAAACTGATATTCTCGTCATGACCCTGGTCCGCTTTCGTTGATGGTGTAAAGATTGGATTGTCAATCCTGTCACTATTAACCATTCCGGCAGGTAGATCGATACCGCAGACCTGGCCGGTTTTTAGATAATCCTTGTACCCGCTACCGGTGAGATAGCCCCGAACAATACATTCAACGGGGACGACATTACTGCGGCGACAAATCATAATTCGACCATGGAGGTCAGCCCGCTGTTCTTCGTCCAGCCCCTCAATGTCATTCGCATCGGTTGAAACCAGGTGATGCTGAAACTTGCTCCCGAAAAACTCGAACCAGAAGGTTGAGATCCGGGTCAGCATAACCCCTTTATCCGGAATGCCATTTTGTAACACCACATCAAAAACACTTACTCTGTCAGTCGCGATGATAAGAATGCCATCGTCTCCATTGGGTAGTGTCAGATCATAAAGATCACGTACCTTGCCCGTACGTTTGTTGGGCAGGGGTAGGTCCGTTTTCATTACCGCATTCGTCATGAGTCACCTTCTTTCGTTTTATTTGAATGACATGAGAAAATTATAACGAGAGTGCCTGCTCAAAGTCAGCCAATAAATCCTCTGTCTCTTCGATACCGATAGAAAATCGTACAAGCGAATCATCGATACCCATGGATGCTCTTCTCTCTGGTCCCATTTCAAAATAAATCGAGTGGGCAACAGGAATACCCAGCGAACGCGTATCGCCAAGATTACTGGTACAAACAACAAGATCGAGTTTATTCAGAAAGTCAAAGCAGTCCAGTTTATCCACCAGTTCAACACTGAACAATGCACCCGGATGCTTGAAAAGCTCACGCGCCAACTCATGCTGGGGGTGCGCATTTAACCCAGGGTAATAAACTTTCTTTACATTGCCGTGGGCGTCAAGATAGTCGGCAAGTGTCTGCGCATTCTTACATGCCTGCTCCATGCGAAGAGCAAGCGTGTCGGAGCCAACCGATATGTGATGCGCCGCTTCCGCGCCGAGGGTAGCGCCGAAATCGCGCAAACCTTTCTTCTTGATCTGTGTTAACGCCCAGCTGGCTCTGTCACCTTTCTTGTAGTTGTCGTAAAGATGAGGGAATGTTTCCCAGTCAAAAATACCCGTTTCCGTGATAGCACCGCCGAGCGCATTGGCGTGTCCGCCAATGTATTTTGTCAGGGAATTCACAACCAGACTGGCACCAACGGATTTCGGTTGAAACAAGTAGGGCGTCGTCATGGTGTTATCAACGATGTAGACAAGGCCACGTTCCTGGCAAATCTCTCCAATCGCTGGAAGCTCCGCAACCTGTGTTCGTGGATTCGCGATGGTTTCAAGGAAAACGAGTCTTGTATTTTTCTTGATGGCGCCGCGAACCTCGTCAGCCGATGTCGCATCAACAAAGCTAACTTCAATACCGTGGCTGGCAAAGGTGTTGAAAAGGCTGTTGGTGTTGCCGAATAAATACGAAGAGGAGATGAAATGATCCCCGGCCCGTAACAGAGAGAATAAAGTCGTCCCAATTGCGGCCATTCCCGTGCTAAAAGCCGCAGTGGAATGCCCCCCTTCCATTAAAGTAATCTTATCCTGGAGTGCTGTGACTGTCGGGTTGACCTGACGCCCGTAGGTATAACCCTTTTGTGTACCCTGGAAGACGGCAGCAAGATCCCGCGCATCATCATAGGTGTAGGTAACGGCTGTATGAATTGGCTTGTGGATTGAGCCGTGCTCGACCCCTCCTCGCCTATCGGAATGTAGAATCTCTGATGTGAATCCCATGCTGTACTCCCCTGCCAATCACTTTCTGATGGGCAAAAAAAAACCTGTTTAGTCGGGCTAAAGCAGGCTTCCCTCGCTTTAGCTGCATTTTTTTCGCGCCCGCAAGCTGAACTCAAATCGGCGCGTCTAACAACCGTCATTCTAAACCAATTGTATTCTGGGAAACAAGGCGTCTATTTCCGTCGTTGAGATATGCGACTGCCAACGTCCAATGTCCTGCCAACTTGCTGTTGAGGTAAGCCCCAGACCGACCCTGGCTCTTGATAACAGGTCCGGCGTAAAACATGATCCCAGAAGCGTCAAGTCAGTTAGACAATGATGTAAAACCCACAGATAATTGGCAAGCTTTGATCTGTCTGTAATCTTCCATGGCTCATTTTTCTGGAAATCTGTATTCAGGAGACTGGCAGCCTCGATGTAGCAACGCGCAGCAGAAGAAAGATCGTATCCTTCTATCGCTTTTCGCAATGCCTTGGCTCTTTCCAATAGCTGCTCACGCAACTGATGGCATCGAGACAAACCACTCAATTTTCCTGCGTCAATTCCTTCCGGGAACTGTTTGGCAAATAGCTTGATGAATCGGCTAAACAGATTGCCAACATTATTCGCAAGATCCGCATTCAAAAGCTCAACGATATGTGCCTGGTTAAAATCAAGATCACCACCGAGCCTGGCCGTCTTCAGAAAATAAAACTTTAGCCCATCACAGCTTACTATTTCCGTTAGTGACTGAGGTTCAACAATCGTTTCCGGGTCAGACTTCGATATCTTCCGCCCCTCAACCGTAAGCCAACCATTCACAACTAATCGTTTGGGTAAAGGCAAACCAGCCGACCAGAGCAGGGCAGGCCAGTAGACCGCATGAAAATTAAGAATGTCTTTACCAATAAAATGTGTGGTGTTTGGCCAATAGTCCTCGAATGTCTCACCATCCCGAGGGCCCAGGGCTGACAGATAGGCAGCGAGAGCATCCAGCCAGACATATACAACATGATTGTCGTCGCCCGGTACGCCAATACCCCATTTTGTTGAGGTCCTGGATATCGACAGATCGTGCAATTCATTGTTTTTTAGAAAGGACAACACTTCATTTCGTCTGGATATCGGTACAATGAAGTCTTCCGAGGATTCAATATGATCGATCAACTTCTTCTGGTATGCACCAAGGCGGAAGAAATAGGATTCTTCTGCAAAATGCTCCAGAGGTTTTCGGTGAACCGGGCAATCATCTCCCTCTGTGAAATACTGCTCACATTCCACACAGTAAAGACCCTCATATTGTCCCTTGTAGATATCCCCGTTCTGATGAATTCTGCGCCATAAATCAACAACCCATTCGCTGTGCGATGGATCGGTTGTCCGCTGAAAAACATCAATATCAATCTCAAGGCCCTGCCAGACATCCAGAAACTCCTGACTACGAGACTCAATGAAAGAATCTATCGATTCTCCTTTCGCCTGTGCCGTACGTTCTATTTTTTGACCATGCTCATCTGTACCCGTCACCAGCAGCACATCATCGCCTGTCAACTTGTAATAGCGTTTATAACAGTCAGCAACAAATGTTGTGTAGGCGTGTCCAAGGTGCGGCGAACCGCTGGCATAGTAGATTGGTGTCGTCAGGTAGTGCTTCATCATCAACTCCTTGCGCATGGCGCATAAAAAACCCCGGAAGGAAAGCACCTGCCAGGGTTTGTTAGAGTTGCGTCCCGGGAGGTGGCTTACCTCCCGAAAAATGACAAACAGAAAGGATTAGCCCGTGGTGGTTACCATTGGCATCATCATGTTCTGCTTGTCGTGACTTGATGGCGAAATCAAGCTTCTATTTGTGTTCACTCATTTTCTCTCTTGTATTCTGGTCGATACTCACTGATCTTATGTACATGATCTTATGAACATTGATCTTATGAACATTGACCTTATGGACGCACATCATAATTGCTAGAATCAACTTGTCAAATTTTAGCTATTCACAACGAGTATATCTCCATGCAGGAATCGGACTTCAACCAGGCACTACTAGGCTATCTGCAACGATCACCAACGCCATTTCATGCAACATCCAATTTAGCGAATTTATTCAATGAGGCAGGCTTTCAGATGCTGAACGAAGCCGATGTTTGGAATCTGACGCCGGGTAAGTATTTCGTTACACGGAATCAATCTTCCATCATTGCCTTCGTACTTGGTGCCAAAGACCCAACCGTAACCGGAATAAGAATGAGTGGTGCACACACCGATAGCCCCTGCTTGAGAGTGAAGCCACGACCCGAAATCTACAAGCATGGCTATTTGCAATTAGGCGTAGAAGTTTATGGTGGTGTACTGCTCAACCCCTGGTATGACCGCGATCTATCTCTCGCCGGGCGTATCACGTTGCAAGATGAAAACAAACAGCTCCGTAATCTTCTCATTAATTTTGATGATCCAATCGCAGTTGTACCAAGCCTCGCCATCCATCTGGACAGGGAGGCAAATAGCGCCAGAAGCATCAACAAGCAGAAAGACATTCCGCCAATTCTAATGCAGTCCGACAAGCGAACATTTCAAGGTCTATTGTCTGACCAGGTCAAATCAGAACATCCAGACATCAATATAAAAACGATTCTCGGTTATGAATTGTCCTTTTACGACACCAATCACCCCTCGCTGATTGGGGTGCAAGAAGAGTTCATTGCCAGCGCCCGGTTAGATAACCTGCTCAGTTGTTTTGTTGGTGCCCAGGCGCTACTCAAAGCCGACCCGGAAGTAACGAGCCTGCTGATTTGCAGCGACCACGAAGAAGTCGGTAGTGCCTCTGCATCTGGTGCAGAGGGTCCTTTCCTAAAGGATGTACTCAGCAGAATGATCCCTGATAATGAATCGCGCATTCGCAGCATCTCAAACTCGATTTTGGTCTCAACGGACAACGCACATGGCATTCACCCGAACTACGCGGACAAGCACGACAGCAATCATGGACCGATATTGAACCAGGGACCCGTGATCAAGGTGAATGCGAACCAACGCTATGCCACAAACAGCGAAACAGAAGGATATTTTGCCCTTCTTTGCGAGGACAGCAAGGTTCCTTATCAAAAATTTATCAATCGAACAGACATGGCATGTGGCAGTACCATTGGTCCAATCACTGCCAAGGAAATAGGTGTACGGACGCTGGACGTTGGCGTCCCGACCTTCGCCATGCACTCAATCAGGGAACTGGCTGGTACAAAAGACGCCCACTATCTCTATCAGGCACTCTCTGCCATGTTCAATGATTGTGGCGTTCCGGGTGCTGTCTGACATCACCAACAAAACTCGACGAACTTCTGGGCCAGGATAAGGGTCTCGCGGGTCTGGATACAAAAGATCGAGTGGCTCTCGAATTTCCTCACAAGTTAGTTAGGAATGCCTACAATGCCTGAAGCGGCATGGAAGAGCCAAGCTCTGCATCCAGTGCGACCGCAATGGCATCACAGATCTCCTTTGAATCGCCGCCACGATTCTGAATTTCTTCTTCCAGTTGGTTTCCAAAAACAAGCCCCCTGGGCTTAGAGTCCGCCGGGTCTCAGAGAAGGATTTAATCTTGTCCGGAAAGAACATCATGCCAAACTGGCAGACGACGACATCAAACTCCCCATCTGGGCAATCAACTATTTGTGCATCAATTTTTCTGCTGGTGCAACCAGACAAAAATCCGGTTGACCTAGAAAACTCATATTATCAAGGGAAAGCGGGAGATAGTATAATACCCTGAGTTAATCGTGTTTATACTTACCGCATAAGAGAAATTCCAAATTTGTCCGCTAGATTCGAAACATTTGTTCTGTACCCTGATCTGCGTCTACAGACAAGAACCCGCTAACACAAGAGAGTATAAGATATGTCAGAGAGAGTAGCAGGAAAGGTCGCACTGATTAGTGGCGGCGCCTCAGGTATTGGCCGTGGTTGTGCGATGCGTCTGGCCGAAGAAGGTGCCATTGTTGTCATCACTGATCTACAAACAGAGATGGGACAGGAAACCGTTGATAAGATTGAGGCGGCAGGTGGCAAAGCAGAATTTCTGGTTCACGATGTCACCGATGAACTGCAGTGGCAAACTGTCATCGAAACGATAAAAAACAATTACTCACGGCTGGATATCCTAGTGAACAATGCCGGTATTGCCATCGGCGGGAGCATCCTGGATATGCCACTTGAAGACTGGCAAAGACAGCAGGCAATCAATCTCGATGGTGTTTTCCTGGGTGTGAAGCATGCAATACCACTGATGCGTGATACCGGCGGTGGATCGATCATCAATATGTCATCAGTGGCTGGATTAAAGGGAAGTGCAAATCTTGCTGCCTATAATGCGACCAAAGGTGGCGTCCGGCTATTTACCAAAGGTGTCGCTCTGGAATGTGCGCAAAGCCGCTGGAACATACGCGTTAATTCGGTTCACCCCGGCATCATCAACACACCTATCTGGACTAAGGTTAACCCTGAGTTTTTGCCCGATGGGGAAAATGCTGTCGATGTTGATGCCATGGTAGATTCGGCCGTGCCAACGGGAGTACTTGGACAACCACTGGACATTGCAAACGGTGTGTTATTCCTTGCCAGTGATGAATCCCAATACATCAACGGCACTGAGTTGGTGATTGACGCGGCACTCTCCGCCTAGGAGCTCGACAGAGTAGCCCTTCTAGAGGTCAGGGTAATACGTTACCATCAACGTTTGCGGGCAATGCCTTTATAGGTATAGTCAAACGGAAAATTAGGGTGGCGATTCTATACGGTACTATTTCAGCGACCTGCGGCGGATGATCATCAAATAATGAATTAAGTGAACACAATTGTTATGGAGCAATTTATATGAAGTCAATACTTCAAAATATCATACTGATATCGTCCATACTGCTTTAGCCAGAATCAAAACCAAATGCCAGGAGCTTGACGAAGCAATAGCGGAGTAGGTTACGAACGGGATCTTCGTGCGGATTAATAGTCCTCTCAACATCCAAAATCAGGCGAGCTAAAATGAAAATATTTTTTGATGTAGATGGCGTCTTGATCGACGGCTGGCACATTAATCCTTCTCTTAGAAAGCCCTGGAATGAGTCGCTGGAAGAAGACCTTGGTGTCAATACACAGGCATTTGAAGATGCATTGTTTCGCGAAAGCGGAGGTGAGTCGAAATCTCCCATGACGGCCTGCACGCTCGGCGAGGCGGACCTTAAAAACACGCTTGGGGTCATTCTTCCGACCCTCGGGTACACGGGAACGATTGATGCATTTCTTGCCTACTGGTTTACGAGGGACTCGAACATCAATACAGCTGTGCTGGATCTGGTTTTAGAACTGAACAAGAATGACAAGGTTGAGTTGTATATCGCAACTGCACAAGAACACCATCGAGCGACCTATCTATGGGAACAACTTGGTTTCTCCGCTAATTTTCTTCGTATGTTTTACACCGCCGGGATCGGTTATCTAAAAAAGGATGTTCGCTTTTATCAGAACATCAATGCCAGTTTAAACATTGATTCAACGCTAGAATCACCTCTGTTCTTTGATGATCAACCGGCAGTGGTCGATGTAGCACGATCTGCTGGCTGGAACGCGACCGTGTTTAATTCAGTTAATGATATATTGGACCACCCGGAGATTTCGGAGCTCTTGCACCAGAGCGACTAACCGACCGCGAAACTTGCACCTGCACCAAACAATCCAGGGAACCTCTGATCAAGTACTATTTTCAGCATACTTCTTCCTCCAGCGAAATTCCAAGGCTAAACTTGGCAGAAGCAAGTACCCTGGTCAACTCCAGACACCCTGAACGACCGACAAACGGATGAACTGAGTGGCTACAAGTACCAAAAATACTTCTGATCTTGATTTGATGCAGTGTCGAATTGACGCCTTGTATCAACATGATGAAAGCTCGCGAATCACTCTGGTGAACGAACAGAACGCGAGACCTGCGCCACGGTTTTACCTGGCACGAACAAATGCCGGAAACCTCTGGCGCTTCCGGCAGGATGTTTCAATCGAGTTAGCACAGGCACTCGAAGACCTCTGTTTTATGGAAGACACACCGTCTTCCCCACTGCCGAAGTACCAGTCCGCTTATGAACAACTCCTTGGTGACGCTGCGCCAATAGAAAGTATTTGGTCAGGCCCAGCCTACTGGATTTCCGAAGGCGTTAAACACACCAACATGCCAATCGAGGTAAACGCAGCGAATGCTGATCTACTCCGGGCTAATCTTGCGGACTGGCTTAC
>CAZAZB010000078.1:0-12672 GCA_964489485.1 uncultured Pseudomonadales bacterium
GCTAATGCCAGACCATACACTTCTGCCGCTTCTGTGTTTCGATTTTCTGAAAGTAGAAAATCACCCAGCGCTTCCAGCGATGGTTTTTCAGGAGATGGCGGTCCAAACCCGAAAGGCAATTGATTTTCCAATGCTACCGCTTCTCTAAGATATGCTTCAGCCTGCTCTGACTTGCTATGGTTTGAGGCCAACCAGGATTTCAAACGCAGTATTTTGACTCTGGTCTTGTCGGCTTTATGGACATCCTTGTCTGCAACATCTGAACCGAGAGAGGTGATGTAACGCTCCCCGGTCTTGATTGCCGTGTTCACCTTTTTAGCCGCCGAGTGTGATTTTGTTCGTACCGCTTGTGTTGCATTGATGTAAAGGCGAGAAAATTCGATCGGTTCGCTTCCTCGTTGCGATACGTCCATCGCAGCAACATCACCTGCCCAGTCTTCTGTGTCGAAAAGGTAAAGTGCTTTCATGTAATAGAAGCCAGCGAGAGATCGATCACCGCCATCTGATGACGCCGTGCGCTCGAAGCATAATTCCATGCGTGCATTGGCTTCGTCCAGTCGACCCTGCTGCAGGTAGGCATACAATTGCCAACTGGGATAGTGGCCGCAACCGATACTGGGTTTACCGAGTACGGCACGTTGCTTGTTGACTACCGATACTGCGTTATCGTTAGCGTCTGCGGAAGCCTGCCAATGACCCAGTGCGAGAAAAATATGTGAAGTCATGTGCTGCGCATGACCTGCATCAGGTGCGATTTTTGAATAGGCCAGAGCAGCCTGATAGCCAAGTGGGGCGTGCACAGGGTCATCGGTAGCATGAATCAAATAGTGTGCAATGCCAGGATGTTGTGGGAACTTTGGAAACAAGGCTGTGGTAATGGCAGCTGATTTCATATAAACCGTAAAATCGCGCCCATCATGGGCTGCCCCCATCAAAGACAATGCATAAAAGGCACCGACATCCGGATTACCCGGATATCTCTCGTACATCATTGCCATGTGATCACGATAAAGAAAATCCCGGTCCCGTTTATCTCCATCCCCATAAAGGATTTGTGTAGCACGAACAAAGTCTTTTTCAAGACTGGTTTCTGCTTTGGATAACTGAGCCTTCTCATCTCCGGCCAGGCGGTGTAATGCGTCTCTGCCTGCCTCGGTATCTTGTTGCGCCCAGAGTGGATGATTGTAAGTCATCGCTTCCCCCCAATAGGCCAGTGCAAAGTCAGGGTCGGTCTTCTGGGCTCGCCTGAAGTCATTGGCGGCACTGTTGAATTCAAAATTATGGAGCTGTGCTAACCCATGTAAGAAATCCGCCTGTGCGTCGGCAGACCCGGAGTTGGGTAAGTGCACCTGGCCAACATTGCTGGCGAATGCGCCTGTGGCTGTCAGGAGTAGTATAAGCGTCAGTAGACGGGACATCTTCATGGTGCATACTCGTTCAGGAATTGGACCCAGTGTAAACTGAAATCAACTGATAATCTTCTCAATATCTAATGACATCTGTTGTGTCATCAACTTTTTAGTGCCCTCGAATAAGTGTATCCTGCACCTCATGCCAATGGTGAGCTAAGGCGTATATGAATATACCCAGCCGTTGGTGGAGAAACGCTAACAAATATTAGTGCACCCCGCGAAAGGGTTGGAATGCTTTATGAGCCAAGAAAAAAGTTACCCCGAAATACGGGACGCTGTGGCGAAACTGTGTACACAGTTCCCGGGAGAGTATTGGCGAAAACTGGATCGAGAAAATGCTTACCCGACTGAATTTGTTCAGGCGCTAAGCGTATCGGGTTACCTGTCGGTAATGATTCCTGAAGAGTATGGTGGTTCCGGTCTTCCGCTGGGCGCAGCCTGTGCGGTACTGGAAGAAATTCAACGTGCAGGATGTAATGGCGGCGCATGCCATGCACAGATGTACACCATGGGCACACTGCTTCGCCATGGCAGTGAGGAACAGAAAGAAAAATACTTGCCTAAAGTCGCTTCGGGGGAACTGCGCTTGCAGGCGTTTGGCGTCACAGAACCTGGCAGTGGCACGGACACGACCCGAATCAGAACCCGTGCTATTCGCGATGGCGATCACTATGTTGTCAGTGGTCAAAAAGTCTTTATTTCCCGTACTGAACATTCTGACCTGATGGTCCTGCTGGTTCGTACGACACCCAGGGATGAATGCAAAAAAACAACGGATGGCATGTCTGTGTTGTTAGTTGATATGCAGGATGCATTGGCCGATGGCATGACAATTACACCGATTCGAACCATGATGAATCACGCAACGACCGAACTGTTTTTTGATGAGGTCAGGGTGCCCGTTGCCAATCTCATTGGAGAAGAAGGTAAGGGGTTTCGCTATATTCTTGATGGCATGAACGCCGAACGTATTCTTATCGCCGCAGAATGCATTGGCGACGCACGCTACTTTGTAGAGAAGGCATCCAGCTACGCCAGTGAAAGGGAAGTATTTGGCCGACCTATCGGTCAGAATCAGGGCGTGCAATTTCCCATTGCCAGAGCCTATATACAAACAGAAGCAGCAGCAGCGATCGTTCGCCAGGCCACCGATTTGTTTGACGCCGCGGTACCCTGCGGGACCGAGGCCAATATGGCCAAGATGTTAGCGTCGGAAGCATCCTGGCAAGCTGGCGACACCTGTATTCAAACCCACGGTGGATATGGGTTTACAGAAGAGTACGATATCGAACGTAAGTTCCGCGAAACACGGCTCTATCAAGTCGCGCCGATTTCGACCAATCTGATACTTTCGCATGTAGCAACCCATCAGTTGAAGATGCCCAAGTCTTTCTGAGGGCATCTTGTCGACAGTAGTGGACGCACAGTCACACACACGCTACCGCCAGCTTTTAGTTTCAGCCTTGTCCAATATGAAGTAAATCTTGTGAGTGTGAGTGTGAGTGTGAGTAGCATAGAGTCGCACTTACGTTTACCTATCATGAGAGAAATTTGCCTGGAAGAATTTGCAATCTATCAGGGTGAAATATTGGTACTGGGTGAAGCCAAGCGGTAAATGCGGGTATAAGATGTCTACACATGACAAACTCAATCGAAAATTCCGGATATTACCGTTATTGGGGGAAGGCCAGGCGTGCGCAGGGCGAAAAAGGTTCGGACTATCACCTGCTGGTCTATCATTCTCTGGATGTGGCAGCGGTAGGATCTCATTTACTAGCTGCGGATAGACCTCTCGCTAGTAGCCTCGCTCGATTTCTTGACCTATCACCCCTTGTGTTACAGCAGCTATTTACGTTCTTTTTAACCCTCCACGACCTGGGTAAATTCGCTTCTGCATTTCAGGCGCTTTACTCGAATGGTGGATCTCAGTTGCTAGAGACAAAATCACGAATGCCCTACGATGGAAGGAATTTTCGTCACGACATGCTCGGGTCCTATTTTTGGCAACATTTCGTTCGTGATGATCTCGTTAATCAGCCGTTTCTTGCTGACGTCGATGGAAGAGAAAAAAGGGCAGCGGTTAAGTCGCTCAGGATTATTCTGGATTGTGTTCTGGGGCATCACGGAAAACCCATCAAACATGATAAATTGGTTAAGCTGGAACAGTTTACTGAGGCACACAATCTGGCGTCAGCGACAACGTATCTAGAGACGATGATTCAGATGTTGTGCCCAGACTTGCCAGTCCAGCAACTGATTGATAAAAATTGGCGAAGGCGATTAGAGCAGGTTAGTTGGCACCTAGCAGGGCTAGCAGTACTGGCTGACTGGATTGGTTCAAACAATGATTTTTTTGAATATGAATCGGACGTACTGGATCTGCATGAATATTGGCAGCGCACCCTGGTAACAGCGGCAACTGCCTTGAGCGCGACAGATCTGACCAAGAAAATCCAGGTCAAACCTTTTCAATCTATTTTTTCTCACTATGGGTTTGCTGCCACGCCATTGCAAAAGTGGGTGGAAACAGTAGACATTGATAACTCCCCACAATTATTTATCTTGGAAGACATCACCGGTTCAGGAAAGACAGAAGCTGCGCTAGCCCTGACCCATAGGCTTATGGAGGTGGACGCAGCAGATGGGTTTTATTTTGGGTTACCTACCATGGCAACGTCAAATGCCATGTTTAGGCGGGTAACAGAATCCTACTTGCAGATGGTATCTTTGGAAGATGGGGTGCCAAGTATCGTACTTGCCCATGGGTCACGCGACATGAACAAGCGCTTTAGAGATGTCCGACTTGCTGAAGGCGGTGGGGATATCAATTATAACCTGCATGATGAAACGGCTACTGCGCAGTGTAATGCGTGGCTGGGAGATTCCAGTAAGAAAGCGCTGCTTGCACCTGTTGGCATTGGAACGGTAGATCAGGCGCTTGTATCTGTTCTTCCAAGACGTCATCAATCATTGAGATTGATGGGGTTACATCGAAAAGTCCTCATCTTCGATGAGGTACACGCCGCAGATGAATTCATGTTTGAATTGCTTGAAAGTTTACTGGCGCTCCATTTGCGTCAGGGCGGTTCGGCAATACTTTTAACAGCTACCCTGTCACAGAAACAGCGGCGAAGGCTGTGCCGAATTTGGCAAGAAGCGGGTGGTCTTGTACCGATCTTGCCAGTCCAGCAAGATTTCCCTTTGGTAACAAAAGTTTCTTTGTCTGTAGACACACCTGTGGTTGAGGTGGCGGTCGCGAGTGGAGCCAACAGTGCCAGAGAAGTAAAGGTTGAGTTCCTTCACTCGCTCGAAGGATGCATTGAAAAAGTGCTCGCTGCAGTTGCAAATGGACAGTGTGTTGTCTGGATACGCAACTCTGTAGATGATGCCTTGCAAGCTTTCCTGAAAGTAAAAGAACTGATGAATCAGCCAGATGATTGCATCTTGTTCCACAGTCGCTTTGTATTGCAAGACAGAATGAATATAGAAAATAAAGTAATGGATGTATTTGGAAAGAAGAGCGCTTCAGATGATCGTGCAGGGAAAGTGCTGATAGCGACTCAGGTTTTTCAGGAAAGCCTTGATGTCGATACAGATACAATGATTTCAGATATTTGTCTGATCGATGATTTGATACAGCGAGTCGGACGTCTGCACCGACATAAACGCGACGAAAATGGTTCTTGTCAGCCAGAAACCGTAGATACCCGGTCATCGCCAGTTGTTTTTGTTCACGCACCTGAATGGACGGATAAGCCAGACTCGGACTGGCTCAGCAAGAACTTTCGAAATACCCAGTACGTCTATCGTTCACCTGGGCGTCTATGGTTGGGTATGAAAATACTCAAAGAACTTGGTGCGATACGAATGCCAGATGACGCAAGGACTTTGATTGAGACAGTTTATGGTGATGATGTGTTGGATCAGGTTCCTGAAGCCCTCTTGTACCAGGAGAATGAACTGATTGGTGCCGAGAGAAGCAAGGCAGCAAAAGCAAAAAACCAGCTTATTGACTGGGCCTATGGCTATTGCGACAAGAGTGCTGCTGCATGGCATGAGGATGATAGTGAAGTCAGCACAAGATATAGTGATATCGAAACAGTAGAGGTTTTATTGGTGAGAGAGGTCTCGTCAGGCGAATTATTACCCTGGCTCGGAGAGGTTCCTTTTGCTGTACGCTTAAGTACAGTCAAGGTTTCAAAGAACAAGTATGCAAGCAGGTTACGCCCGCTTCCGGATGACTTGATTGATGCGGAGCAAAGACTCAAAGGACGATTCAAACAGGCCAAGTATTTGCAATGTTGGTTGGTGGATCGTGACCCTGATTTTAGCTATGAAAGTTCAACTGGGTTCAGTGAGGAGAAGATGGTGACCGCCATATGAATATTGTTCAGGACCCATGGCTTCCGTTCCGGTTTATAGACGGGACGGTCAAGACCTTACCCATGTCTGCGATTACGGATTCACAGGTTGTTGATTTCGCCCTGCCGCGTGCTGACTTTCAGGGAGCAGCGTATCAATTTGCGATTGGCCTGTTACAGACAGTCTTTGCTCCGGAGGATTCTGAAGAATGGCATGATCGATATAGAGATCCACCGACACAAAGTGAACTCCAGATGGAATTTGATCGGGTTAGCCATGCCTTTAATACGGTTGGTGATGGCCCCCTGTTTATGCAGGATTTTGATCCGCTTGAGTCAATTGGATTATCCCCGGTATCAGGTCTTTTAATTGAGTCACCAGGTGCTAATACAATCAAACTCAATACCGACCATTTCATCAAGAGAGGCGGCGCGGAATGCTTGTCCTTGGAAATGGCTGTTGTTGCTTTATTCACTCTCCAAATTAACGCTCCTTCCGGTGGACAAGGACATAGAACAGGTTTGCGAGGCGGGGGACCATTGACAACTCTGGTAGTACCTCAACAAATGGGCACCACGTTGTGGCGTAGGCTCTGGTTGAATGTTATCAATCGTGATGATTGGCGTTACGAGAACCCCGATATTCAGTCTGGTGACGTTTTTCCATGGCTTGCACCAACCAGGGTGAGTGATAAAACTGGTGTTGAAGTATTTGCAAATGATGTACATCCATTGCATATGTTCTGGTCGATGCCCAGGCGTATACGGCTCACGTCGAGCAACAAGAATGATACTTGCATGTTGTCAGGGATAGCGTGTACTAAAATTGTAGAAGGCTATCGTACCAAGAATTTCGGCTACAACTACAGTGGCACCTGGTCACATCCGTTAACACCCTATCGCTACAACATAAAAAAGCCAGATGAAGATCACTTGTCGACAAAGGGGCAACAGGGAGGGGTGACCTACAAAATATGGGACCTGTTAACGATGCAAAGTGACGAAGATGGTCACATTCCGGCAGCAGTAGTAGGTGCGTATTCTGAGATTCATTCAGGTTTCGATCATCGTGAAAGTGAAGTACCGTCACTATGGGTCTTTGGCTACGACATGGACAACATGAAAGCTCGTGGTTGGTATTCTGTCAATATGCCGCTGTTTATCGTAAAACCTGAAAAACAAGATCGATTGCTGGTTCAGGTTAACCAGGTGCAAAAGCTCGCCTCTGATGTTTTATGGCAATGTCGGACCCAAATCAAAGCTGCCTGGTTTGAGAGACCGGGTGATACCAAAGGTGATCTTTCCTATATTGACCTGGCATTTTGGCAGCGAACAGAATCTGAATTTTTCGATACCGTGGCTTATTTAGTTGATGCAATTTCGCAGGATGAGCAGGGTTTAACCCCGGAGCAAGCTAGTCACTGGCTAAAGTCATTGAGAAACACAGCCTGTGACTTGTTTGATGAATTCGCCCTCTCTGAGTTATACGGTGACAGGGCGATGTCCAAAAAAATTAAAGCACGACAAATGCTAACAGGATGGTTGTATGGAAGTAAGTTAGTAAAGGCATTTCAACAAGCCAATGACATTGAATCCAAGAGAGAGGGCTAATTGTGGAGTACAAAGCGAAAATGGCAACGCGACGATGGTGGCAAAGCATGTTGCTGAGTCCATCGGAATTAGAGAAATGGCATATTCAGCCATCTCCCTCCGGGAATAAAGCACAGCTTCGACGTTGTGACTCTGCGGAGGCAGCAATGCTGACAGAGGGCTTCAGGGCACTATGGCTATCGTTACCAAATGAGATAACTCAGGGGAGTGATCCGAAAATTTTACTTCGCTGGGCTACCATCGCTGCAGCATTGGTTCATGTAAAACCAGGCTCAGAAAAAGGTATTGCCAGCGAAGCGGGAAAGAAGGGCGATGGAGATAAGTCAGTGGTGAGTGAACTGCGTTTTGCCCAACTACAAAATGCGAAGACTCCAGAGGAGTTTCTGCGACGGATACGCCGGATATTACAACAATTAAAAGGCGTTGTTTCACCCGAATCATTAGCGGATGACATTGAACAATGGTTCGTTGAACGAGACCAATTTCGGCCACGCAAGGCAGAAAAACGAATAATCGTTCGCTGGGCGATGGATTACTATCGAGCTGCGTCCTCTAAAAAATGAATCTACTGAACAAGAGATGCTAATCAACAAGGATCTATTCATGACTAAATTTATTCAATTACACATATTAACCTCCTATCCACCATCAAATTTAAATCGCGATGACCTGGGGCGACCCAAGACCGCAAAGATGGGAGGCTTTGATCGTTTACGAATTAGCTCCCAGAGTTTGAAACGTAACTGGCGTGTATCAGATTTGTTTGAAGAAGCGATGGCAGGGCATATCGGTACACGAACGAAACGTCTCGGTGTAGAAGTACATGCAAAATTGATTGAACTAGGGGTTTCCGAGAAATCCGCGATGAACTGGGCAATATCAATCGCCGGAGTTTTTGGTAAAAGCAAGAAAGACTCACTGGAAATAGAACAGCTAGCCCACGTTAGCCCGGCAGAGAATGCTGCGGTGATGCAGCTGGTATCTGTATTGGCAGAAGAAAGTCGTGAACCAACTGCGAATGAACTCAATTTGTTAAAGAAGGATCAGAGTGGCGTCGATATTGCGCTCTTTGGAAGAATGTTAGCTTCCAGCCCTGCTTACAATGTTGAAGCCGCTTGCCAGGTTGCCCACGCCATAAGCGTCCATAGTACCGTGGTTGAAGATGATTATTTTACTGCCGTTGATGATTTGAATGATGGAAAGGAAGACATGGGTTCTGCCCACATTGGGGAGGCTGGTTTTGCTGCAGCATTATTCTATATCTATATTTGTATTGACAACGCTTTGCTAGTTGAAAATCTCGATGGTGATGAGGCACTTGCAAGTAAGGCGATTGAGGCGCTTGTAGAAGCCGCGGTTAAAGTTGCGCCAAAGGGCAAACAAAACAGCTTTGCATCACGAGCCTATGCCAGTTATGCAATGGCAGAAAAGGGGGCCCAGCAACCACGTTCTTTATCTGTGGCATTTCTTAGACCTGTCAACGATGAAGACCAGGCGGGCGCATCGATAGCATCGTTAGAAAGTCAGTTAGAGAAGTTTGACAAGGTCTATGGCGCGTGCGCAGATGACCGTTATCGAATTAACGCGGAGACAGGTGATGGGACCCTTGCGGAGTTACTTTCCTTTGTGTCCAGCTAGGCAGGGATCATCTTATGAAAGAATATTTGATATTCAGAATTCACGGACCGATGGCGAGTTGGGGTCAGGCTGCAGTCGGGGGTGATCGACCAACGGGTATGCAACCGACAAGATCAGCCATGATTGGCTTGCTCGCGGCAGCAATGGGTATTAAACGTGATGATGAAGATGCGCTTCAAGCGTTACAGTTAAGTATCGAGATCGCTGTAAAGGCACTTGTTCCCAGTTCGTTGATGCGAGACTACCACACGTCTCAGGTGCCACCTCAGGCAAAAAACGTGATTCATCGTTCACGAAAAAGTGAGTTAAGCGAGCAAAAACAAAAACTCAAGACGATCTTGTCCAGTCGAGATTATCGATGTGATGGGCTATGGGTGGTTGGCGTGTCCTTGCGTAAGGGTTCGAATTTGTCCTTGATCAATATTCGTGATGCGCTGTTAAGACCAAAATTCACCTTGTACCTGGGTCGGAAATCATGTGTGTTGGCATTGCCGCTGCAACCCACAATTAGGCAGCGTGAGAGTATTAAATCTGCTTTGGATCATGAATTCCCATCGATTACCCGCAGTGATAAAGAAGATGCAATGTGGCTTGGCGCAAATGGCTCGGTGACCTATTTCTGGGAGGGGGCCGTTACTGAGTTTGACAGCGAGGCTGTCATGACGACTCAGCCCTGGGATGAACCTGTTAATCGATCCCGATGGCAGTTTCGCCAGCGATTCCAGCATCAATTGACTGTGACAGAGGGGTAAGGATGTATCTATCAAAGATCAATCTGCTGAACTCGTCGCAGGCAAAAGCGACGCTATTAACCTTGAGTGAGAAAGGCGTTTATGCATCCCATCAATTATTATGGCGACTGTTTTCTAGTTCAACAGAACGTGAATTTTTATTTAGGGAAGAACAGTCACCTCAAGGTCTACCAGTCTTCTTCCTTTTGTCCAGGAAACCGCCAGATGACTTGCCGCAACTATTTGATATCCAGACCAAGTTGTTCGAACCACAGTTAAAGGAAGGAACCCGACTGGCTTACAAATTGCGAGTGAATCCCACTATCTCCAAGAAGTCTGATGATGGAAGAAGCCACCGCCACGACGTGTTAATGAATGCAAAAAGAACGGCCAGTGAAAATGGTATTGTTGATTCAACGTTGATTCGCGAACAGATGGATCTTGCCGCTCAGGGTTGGTTTGCTGAAGATAGCCGCCTGCAGCGATGGGGATTTCAGCTTGATATGCTGCCTGATATCGAAAGCTATGTACAGCATCAGGCAACTCGCAAGAAAGAGCATGCAATCCAATTTTCCAGTGTTGATTTGCAAGGGATGTTAACTGTAAGGGAACCTGAAAGATTTCTAAATCAGCTGGCTCTAGGTTTTGGAAGATCGAAGTCTTTTGGTTGCGGGTTGATGTTGATTCGCCGAATATAGATCAGGTTGATTTGATGAAAAAATCGAAAATACAGGTCCTGGAACAAGAGATTTCTACCTTTGTAAAGGGTGATTTTGAATACATTTGTATCACGGATATTGCACGCTATAAGAATAGCGGTCGTACGGATGACCTCATTCGAAACTGGTTAAGGAATCGGAATACAATCGAGTTTCTCGGAATCTGGGAACAACTGAACAACCCGGGGTTTAAACCCGTCGAATTCGACGGGTTTAAAAAAGAAGCAGGCCTCAACAGTTTCACACTCACCCCGAAGCAATGGATTGAAAAGACCCACGCGATTGGACTTGTGTCCAGACCCGGGCGCTACGGAGGCACTTTTGCACAAAAGGATATTGCATTTGAGTTTGCAAGCTGGATATCGGTGGAATTCAAGTTATACCTCATCAAGGAATTCCAGCGTCTAAAAGAGCAAGAATTTCAGAAGCTTGGATGGGATATTCGCCGAAACCTCGCAAAAGTGAATTACCTCATTCAGACCGACGCGATCAAGACAAACCTCGTCCCGGAAACATTGACAGCTCAACAAGTCCGCTTTATCTATGCGAGTGAAGCAGATTTGCTAAATGTAGCGCTGTTTGGAGTCACCGCCGCCGAGTGGCGGGCCGCAAACCCGGAAATAAAAGGCAATATGCGTGATCACGCAAACGTGCATCAACTGGTCTGTCTGGCAAACCTCGAATCACTAAATGCTCAGTTCATCCTGGAAGGCTTACCTCAATCTGAGAGGTTAGTAAAATTGAATGAAGTGGCTATTAGGCAGATGAGGGTTTTGGTTCAGGTCACTTCTCCCGTCGTTCCTGATTTGGAAGGATAAACTTATGAGCTTCATCCCACTCAAACCAATTCCGATGAAAGATAGAATTTCGATGGTGTTCGTTGAGTACGGTCAGATAGATGTTAAAGATGGAGCATTTGTTGTCATCGATAAAACCGGTATTCGCACACATATCCCTGTCGGGTCTGTGGCATGCATACTTTTGGAGCCTGGTACTCGTGTATCTCATGCGGCGATAAAATTAGCATCGACAGTCGGCACTTTGTTGGTATGGGTAGGTGAAGCGGGAGTCCGCTTGTACGCATCAGGGCAACCTGGTGGTGCCAGGAGTGACCGACTCTTGTACCAGGCAAAATTGGCACTTGATGACGATCTTCGATTGAAGGTCGTCCGTAAAATGTATGAAATCCGTTTCAATGAAGAGGCGCCAAAACGAAGGAGCGTAGAACAACTGCGAGGTATAGAGGGTGCGCGCGTCAGGGAAATGTACAAAATATTTGCAAAGCAATATGGTGTTGAATGGCATGGTCGAAAATACGATGTAAAAGACTGGGATAAGGGAGACATTGTAAACCGTTGTTTAAGTGCCGCAACGAGTTGCCTCTACGGTATTACCGAGGCTGCAGTATTGGCAGCAGGCTATGCCCCAGCCGTTGGATTTATTCATACAGGCAAGCCACTTTCATTTGTGTACGATATCGCTGATCTGACAAAGTTTGATGAAGTTGTTCCGTTAGCCTTTAGAATTGCAGGCAGGCGTCCACATTCACCAGACAAGGTGGTACGGCATGAATGCAGGGAGCTATTCCGAAGTACAAAAATCCTTAGAAAAATAATTCCCTCTATTGAAGAAGTGCTGTCTGCGGGGGAAATTACACCACCAGAGCCACCGGAAGAGTCTGTGCCGCCTGCGATACCGGTGCCTGAAAATATTGGTGAAGAAGGTCATAGAACATAATGGCTTTTACGGTGGTCGTTACAGAAGCGGTGCCTCCTCGTCTCCGTGGGCGCTTGGCTGTGTTTATGTTGGAAGTTCGGGCTGGTGTTTATCTTGCGGATTTATCGCGGCGTGTACGGGATAAAATTTGGGAATATGTAGAGGCAGATATTGAACAGGGCAATGTGGTAATTGCCTGGTCGACGAACACTGAGTCTGGATTTGAGTTTCAAACAATAGGTGAAAATCGTCGTAAACCTGTAGATTGGGATGGTATGCGCTTGGTTGCGTTCGCTCCAATCGATCAGTAACTCGTTCTTTAAAAATTTGGTACGTTATTCACCTTAGATAAACGCCAATTAAATCAATGGTGTAAGCTAAGTATGTTCCCCGCACCTGCGGGGATGAACCGTTGTCGACGGGCTAGTGAACTCTGTTGTGGCAATGTTCCCCGCACCTGCGGGGATGAACCGATAGCCTCCCT
>CAZAZB010000079.1:0-2472 GCA_964489485.1 uncultured Pseudomonadales bacterium
ATCCGTATTGGCAAGAACCACACCTTTACCACCTTCATGATTGCGCCGAAAATCACTTTCCATGAACCAGCGCTCAGCGGATACAGCGACAGAATGACCAGCCTCAATACCGGATAGCACCTCATGACAATTCGGGAAAATCCAGCAATTCGGCACCATGAGACCATCTTTCAGAATCCCACGATTAGATACCTTACCCGTGGTCAGCTGACTACCCATAGACAGCCTCCTTGAAGGGTTTGACGCCGAGTCGTAACACAGCCTGAAGGAACGGTTCTCCTTCACGCCGCAGATCGAGATAGGTCTGGAGTATTATCTCAATCGTGACTGCAACTCGATCCCTTGCGACGGCAGGTCCAATGATCTTGCCAAGTGATGTGTTTGCCTCTGCCGATCCGCCAAGTGTTATCTGGTACCACTCTTCGCCCTTCTTATCGACCCCCAGAATGCCTATATGTCCAACATGATGGTGACCGCAAGCGTTCATGCAGCCTGAAATCTTGATTTTTATTTCACCAAGATTGTGAAGGTAGTCAAGGTCACTGAAGCGCGCGCTAATCTGGTGGGCGATCGGAATAGAAGCGGCGTTGGCTAGACTGCAAAAATCAAGACCTGGGCAACAGATGACATCTGTTAGCGTTCCAATATTCGGGGTTGCGAGTTCTAGCCGAAGAAGGGCTTTCCATAGTTGGTGGAGTTGGGCAATTTCAACATCGGCGAAAACGAGGTTCTGTTCATGGCTCACCCTGATTTCTCTGCGGCTATATTCACTAGCGAGCGTTGCAACGCCATCCATTTGATCTGCAGTCAGATCGCCAGGCGCCTTACCCGGTGCCTTCACCGACAGCGTGACGATGCGGTATCCCTTCGCTTTATGCGCTTGCGTATTTCGCTGGTACCAGACACGAAACTCAGGAATGGTTCGAATTTTTTCAGTGATGAATGTCCGGCTTTCTGGGCTCGGCTCCGTATAAGAAGTTTCGAATTGAACCTTCATTGCCGCTAATGATTGAACATCAAGAATTTTCGATGTCTTTCTTATTGCATCCCATTCATTGTCTACCAGCCGAGAAAATTCTGCTATACCAAGACTGTTAACCAGAATTTTTATTCTTGCTTTGTATTTATTGTCGCGGCGACCTGCCTGATTATAAATTCTTAGTATCGCCTCCAGATAGCTGAACAAGTACCGCCTGGGCAAAAATCCACGTAGCGTCTTCCCGATTACAGGTGTTCGACCCAAACCGCCGCCAACCAATATCCGAAAGCCTGTTTCGCCCGTATCTGGATCACGCAGGATCTGGATACCGATATCGTGAACCTGGGTTGCAGCACGATCATTTCGTGCACCCGACACGGCGATCTTGAATTTTCTGGGTAAAAAAGAGAATTCCGGATGCAGTGTTGACCACTGCCTGATGAGCTCGCAGTAGGGGCGTGGATCTTCGAGTTCGTCCGGACTAACACCGGCAAGGTGATCAGCTGTGGTATTCCTGATGCAACTTCCACTGGTCTGAATCGCGTGCATTTGCACTTGCGCGAGCGCTGCCAATAGGTCTGGGACTTCTTCCAGGTTAAGCCAGTTAAACTGAATGTTCTGCCGAGTGGTCAGATGTCCGTAACCTCGATCAAATCGCCTGGCGATATAAGCGAGTTGATGGAGCTGTTTGGACGATAGTGTGCCATAGGGAATCGCCACACGCAGCATCGGAGCGTGGCGTTGTAAATAGAGTCCATTCATCAGTCGAAGTGGACGATAAGCATCCTCGCTTAACTTACCGCTAAGAAAACGACTTGTCTGATCACGAAATTGATCGACACGTTCATCGACCAATCGTTGATCATCTATAGAGTATTTGTACATCGCAATCTTCGGTTTAGCTATAGGAAACTGTAAAAATGAAGACTAGTCGATTGCTGAACACATCAAAAATAACCATTTGTTCTCTATATATAACAAAACCAATCATTGGCGGTTGCGAATTCAGTATTTCAAGCCATTGTTAGTCGGATAAAAACGCCACGCGGATAAAGAACCAAAGATCGGGCACACAGGATCTAGTGCGTTGAATTCGATTGAGAAATATACTGCAGGATGGTGATAAGCTATGACAAAGAACTCTCTAGTGTTCGGATATGGCGAGATTCTCGGTTCCCTGGCGTTACCATCGTTTACGGACCTTGTCTGTGTCGACATTCGTCGCCATGGTGCTGGGTGCTTGCGATTCTGGTGACGCGGGAAGCACTCTTCCCCTGGCTATTTCGCCACCACCTGCCGCACCACCTTCCCCGGTCAACAGCGCCTGCAATGCGTCGACTGGTTTGAGGACTCCCCTTCCCGTCTGTTCACCTGCGACACCATGTGTCCGGGTTGCATCGCAATTAGGTGTTTCGATACTCAATAGCTCTGAAGTGATTCCTGTCTGCGATCCGCAATCATGGGATGAAAGATTGACATTATCTGTTATGGGG
>CAZAZB010000079.1:2572-12552 GCA_964489485.1 uncultured Pseudomonadales bacterium
TCCTGTCTGCGATCCGCAATCATGGGATGAAAGATTGACATTATCTGTTATGGGGGCGTCGCGCCACGCGTGTTTGTTGCGCCCTGCCAACTCTTCTAGCAGTTCACAGCGTCCGTTGGTGGTGTGGTTCCACCCTGGTGGCGCTGGTAGCGCGGACACGCTCGACAGTGAGACACAATTGCTTGTCAAATCAGCAGCTTTCGATTTGACGAACGACGCCTCCAGGCCTGGTTTTACATTGTTATCAATTCAAGGCCGAAACTTGCGATTTCCGACCCTCGCGCCACGGGATGGTCATCATCATGATTTCTACTACCGCGAATTGAGCTCTCCTTCGGCTAATCCGGATGTAGCAGCAGCTGACGCATTCATAGATGCCGTGGTCCTGGAAGGCATTGTTGACGCTAGTCGCATCTATGTCATGGGTTGGTCGAACGGTGCTTTTTTTGCTCAGTTGTACGCGATTGCCCGACATACTACAACAACACCCGAAGGTAATAGAGTTGCCAGTGCTTCCGTGTTCGCAGCAGCATCGCCATTTGACGATGTACGCTGGGATGTATTCGACAACGAACCGTTAGATGTCAATGACACCTCCTGCAAACTCGCGGACATACCCGCGTCACTCGTACCCATTCAAATTCTATACCGTACAGCCGACGCAGCCGTTGCATGTAATTCTGTGCAGGCGGTCTGCTTCAAAACGGAACCCGGTTACAATACCGAGAAATGGATCAGCGATGCGAGTAACAGGCTCCAGATTCGGGGTCTTCGCATTGGAGGAATCGAATCGAACATTGGCGTGACGCAGGATACGGATGCATTGGTGTGCACTGACTATAGCCTAGTATGTCCGGTCGTGGATTGTCTGCAGGATGCTTTTGGCGATGGTTGTCTGAGTTTGGTAAACCATCTGCGTTGGCCTGATGGTATTTATGGCAACTCTTCTTCCACACGCGACAGAGAAACCGATATGCTGCTGTTTTTAAAGAACAATTCCTTGCAATGACTTGGCGTGCGGACTGCCTATCGAAGGAAATTTACCCCAGCAAGCTCAAAGTGATTCAATTTCCAGATTGGACATTACCAGCGGCATTTAGGTTGGAAGGTCACATTGAGTCAGTGAATAAGCCTACAGGTTTCTTGTTGCACGCAGGGGTTACCTGCAAAGCAGATCAATATTGCCGCGACCATCAAAAATTACTAAAAGTTCTGCGCTTTGTCCGGCGTGGAATCTTCTGATTGCTGGCGCTGAAGCGCGCCACAACTGAGTCAATGACGGGATCAACGAGGTCTTCGATGCTCATTTCAAAATTGAATCTCTTGGCGAGATGCAGTGTGACCAACCCATGCAGACCGATCCAGGCAAGGTGGGCGGCCAGTAATGAATCACCTTTTAAGTAACCTGCCAGCTTCGCAACCCTGTAATTTTCCATCGCAAGATCCCAGGGGCTCACCGCTACCTCACTCATTAGCTGGTGGTTTTCCATTTCACCTTGATCGTCAACTTTGAAACAGAGGTCGTATTCATGCGGGTTGTTCAGGGCGAACTTAACGTAGGCGTAACCGGAAGCATAAAGCTTGTCCAACGGGTCTGCCACAGCGTCGCTTGCAATTTGCATTTCCGTCGTAAGATTTGCAAACGCCTTCTCTCTTACTGCAACGAAGATTGCTAATTTGTTCTTGTAGTACCGGTATGATTTCATCGAGCTCCAGCCAAGTAATTTGGCTATGGATCGGGCAGTCACGCCTTTGTACCCCTGCTCGGCGAAAAGCTTCATTGCGACGGCGAGAATCTTTTTTCGGCCTTCATTCAGTTCAGTTTCTGATAGTTGTTGTCTAGGCATCAATACGACTCTGGGTAACACGCTTGGTAAAGTCGTATTTTCGCATTTTCCTGGGTCTTTTGTGGAAGTAACTATCGTAAATTTTTAGAGATAAACCGTGCAAGGTGTTTAGTTGCTCTAAGCCCATCGGGCAATAGTGCGCTGAACGCATGAAAAACGTGAATCATTTCAGGCCAGATCTCAAGCGTGAGATCACAACCGGCGCACCTTGCCTTTTCTGAAAATTCAATGATCTCATCAATCAAAATTTCTTCGCTTCCAACTTGAATCAACATGGTCGGTAGCCCTTTTGGATCCGCATAAATGGGAGACGCAAGGGGGCTTTTCGAATTTTCACCAGCAAGATAGCAAGCCGCGTCCTGCTCCAAGCCTTCTTTCGATAAAAAAGGATCGCGACTGACCAACCTTTGATAGCTGTCAGAACTGCAAGACAAATCTAACCAGGGGCTTATACATGCCACCACTTCTGGAAGCTTGTCGCCCTCATCCCGCAATATTGTTAGGGCCGAGATCAGTGCCCCAGCGCCAGCAGAATCTCCGACCATTGCAATTGAGCCGAATTCGTCCGGGCGTGTTCTCATCTCACGGTAGGCAGAAACGACGTCCAAAATGGCGGCGGGGAAGGGGCTTTCTGGTGCCAGTGCATAGTCCAACATCAGTACCTTGGCGTTTACTCCGTCGCATAAGGCGATCCCAAGTCCCCGGTGGGACTTTGGTGAACCAGCAACAAATGCCCCGCCGTGGATGTAAAGAATGGAACCTGCAACAGGCTCACCTTGCAAGGACTCTTGCTTTGGCGAAAGGAGCTCGCAATTTACGCCTCCTAACTTCATTGTTACTAGCGTGATACCCGGTGGCAGTGTGGCCTGAGACCCCATGGCATCCATAGCGGCGCGTCTTGCTGCCAACGTCATGTTATGCCGGTCAGGTCTGGCGCGCAGAATTTCCCGAACCTTATCTATCCCGATTGCTGTCATATTGCCTTTTTAATGTTGTCTTCTTAGTGTTGCCTTGCTGAAAATCGTTGAATTCAATTCTGGAACTAAACATCAATTGATGCCACTGCATTTATTTCTACCAACAGCGAGGGGTGCATGAAGGCTGAGACTTGAAGCAAGGTACTCGATGGATAAGCGGAATCGAATGTATCACCGCGTACCTTGTTTACAACAGCGGCATCTTTGATATCAATGACATAAATAGTTAACGACACGATATCGTCCATGGTGCCTCCGGCATCTTCCACGATGGCTTGAATGTTTCTAAAGGTTTGTTTGGTCTGTTCTTCAATACCGCCATCTCCAACGGGTTTGTAATCGGAAGTGACACCTACCTGACCTGCGATGAACAAGAGTCGGCCTGCTGATCTTTCCCATGTTGCATTAGAATAGGGTCCAGCAGGTTTTGGTGCGCCTTCTGCGTTGCGTGATTCTGCCATATCGTTCTCCTGATTAGATTGTGTGGTTGATCATTCTGGTCCAAGAACGAGAGGCCATTGTCAATGTTCCGCCTCTCTTTTTACCTACTACATAGGCGCAAAACCACCCTGTTTGAGGATGTGCATAATATTTGACGGTGGCGCAAAGGGGGCCGGAGCATCTTCCCCAGGACTTCGCAGGGTGCCCATTCCAGCAAGCACGGTTTCTAGCTCAGGTGGAGAAAATATCCACACGACTTCAAGAGGTTCTTCTTTTTCTGCTAGAAATCCGTGACGCGCAAAACGACCTACGAACACAGCATTGCCTTGTTTTATCGGGATATTGCCTTCTTCAGTGACGACATAACCATTGCCACTAGTTACAAATAAGAGTTCTTCGTTTCGTCTATGACAGTGCACGGGAATCGCTGCGCCCGGCAATAAAAGCTGTGCTCCTATCGCGAAAGAATTAGATGTATAGTTGTGAGGACTGATAATCATATCCGCGTAACCATGAGCAGGCATACTTTGCCAAAAGGATTTTCTATCCGATTCACGCACAACCATTGATTGTCCTTTTAACGGAGTGAGGGAGCCAATTTCTGTTACCCCTTGGTAGTAGTCCTTGGTTGAACTGCTACCAGAGGGTGCCTCAAATTTAGGTCGCACGCTCGCTGTCTTTTTCTTACCAAATTTTCTGATGAGACTTTCATATCCACCTGGAATGCAGAACCACAATATGTGAAGTTCGTCTTCAGCAGAATTGTTAATGATAGAGTGTGTCACCTGCCTGGCAACGACAAGGGTATCGCCTCTTTCTAAGGTCTCCTCGGTGCCATCAAGTACTATTTTTGCTCTTCCCTCATCGACGTATACAACGAAGTCGCCTCGGGAAAAACATCGTTCAGGTAATGCCCCGCCCTTCGGGATCATATGTGTACCAACAGAGTAGGCATTACAGGCAGAGGATTCGGGGCTTAACAATATGGTGGCATATCCTTCTGATTGATTTGGCATCCAGTAAGATTCTACCTTGTTCTCGTCAAGAATCAGGGTTGGCCCCTTATCATCTCTCTCCTGCTGCGACCTTGGTGGTGGTAACTTACTTAAATTTTGGCCCATCCATTTGAACATCATCGCGGCCGTATCATCGGTAAAACTATTTTCCAGCCTGATGATTTTTCCATCCTTGTAAGTCGCAGTTTCGCTACCATGCATCACGACATCAGGTAATCCTTCTCTGGTGTAGGTAAGGATGAAGGTATTGGTTACTGAATCATCGACTTCTTTCGATTCCTCAACAAGAACAGGCAATCTTGTATCGAATCGATAGTCGAATTCGTCCAGGACCCGTATGAATTCGTCCATCACTGAATCACGGCCAATAAACTTTGCTGCCAGTGGTGGCTTGGCAACGATTTCGTAAACTGCATCTTCGGCAAAGAAAGTTTCAACTTCTTGCCATTGCATTGATTCATAGGCTACTTCAAATGCTTCGGAGTAGGCGTTAAATAGCGCTAGATTGTTCATTGTTTATCCTCTTTCCATATAGGGCAATGAAATACTTTACAGCGTAATATATACAACGTAAAGTTGTCTCTTGGGAATTCTACAAAAAGGGTGGCCAAATGGTGAATAAAGCAAGAATAGACCTGGTGCCGGAAGACCAACTTCCGCCAGAAGTAAGCTTTGTCAAGGAAATGCTAGGCACCTTGCCGATTTCGGTACAGGCTTATGCGCATAGCCCTGAGATTCTCAAAGCTTTCATGGGTTTGGAAGCCGCAATATTTTCGACGCAGGCGATCGACCCTGGTTTGAAGGGTAAAATTGGTTTTGTTGTGTCGAAAGCCAATGGTTGTGACTACTGTGCAGCGCATACGGGTGGAATGATGCTTAAAGGCGGTATGGCCGAATCCGATCTGGTCTGCGCCTTAAAGCCAGAATCTACTGACGATGACGCTGTGGAAGCTGTCTTGACTTTTACTCGTCTAGCCGTGGCAAAAACTGTGACAGACGATTCCATGGAACGACTTAAAGAACACTATAGCGCCGAACAGATTATAGAAATAGTGTCTGTTATTGGCTTCTTCAGTTGGACGAATCATGTACACGATGCACTGGGTCTGGAAATCGAGGATCACTATGAGAGGCTGGGGGCACATCGCATCGAGGCCTAGGAGCTTGACCGAGAATAGAGAACCTACTGCGGACAAGCCTGATTGGCCAGATTTTCCCTTAATTTTCGTCAAATATGTCCAATATTCTCCTTAAATTATGGAAAAATCTGACTCAATCAGTCGAGCCCTCGCTACGGCTCCTATTCTCGGTCAAGCTCCTAGCAGGGTGCTGATGAAGGAACCAAAGCATAAGGATTGAGTATATGCCCTATCTTTCTACTATCGTGACACGTTGCTTTTCCGACTCCATTGCAAGATTAGCTTCGTGTGTTTCTTTATCAATTCGGTAGTAGCGAAGTGCGTACCAGGAACATAAATACAACACCACCACAAAGGGTAAGTAGACCAGGATAAGGGAGGTCACTATAGCGTCGTCTACTTGTCCTGGTACCGCACTATCGGGAAAGCTAACGATCCAGAGAATGGTACCTGACAACATGACGCCAAGTCCTGACACCGCCTTTTTCGAAAAGTTTCGTGCAGCAAAAATGAGTCCTTCGTCTCTTTGTCCGGCACTTTCAGCACTCCGGTCTTCCACGATATCGGCATTCATCGAAGCGAATATGATCTGCATGGTGATGATTGCCGTGGTTTCGATGAGGTAGTTGAGCATGAGGAGAGGTATATAAATACTGTTCTCCCTGTCTGGAAAATAACCTGCTACTTGAGCCAGATAGGCGACAGGAAGAAAGGCTATCGCGAATAGAAAGCTATGCATCGTTGCCTTCTTTTTACCCAGTCTTTCACTGAGCCTCGGGGCTATCACGAACGACACAGGAACCGCCGCCAAACCGAGTAGCGGAATCAATGCCAGTTCAGAAAGACTTAAGGACCAAAAAAAGGTACTGATATAGATATTAAGAGACTGCGACAAGCCTGCCGCTGCACCAAAGAAAAGCGAAGACAGGAATACAGCAAGGAATGAGCGATTTTGAAACAAGCCACGAAATTGTTGATAAACAACCTGCAGGTTATGGCTCTGGCGTTTGATAGGCCGATAAAAAGTTTCAATGTGATGGTGTGTACCGAGAGCGGAAATCAACATGAACACCATCATAGCGGCGCCGCCGACAGCGCCGAGCCATTGATAACCTGTCGGCCCCATTTGTCCGGCAGGATCCAGGCTAAAGAGTACGACATATGTTAATACTGCCATGTTGAGACCACCCATCCATCCGAAAAAATACCGAAAGGCCATTAGTTTGGTACGATCATCATAATCTTTGGTCAACTCAGGGCCCTGGGCAGCATTGGGCACCTCATAGAAGGTCAAACAACTGCGCACCACGACGGCCATAAAAACCAGATAAAGAAATAAGTCGTATTGTTGCGCAACGATGCTTGCGGGTGGATTCCACAAGAAATAGAACGTCCCTGCTACAGGCAATATCGCAGCATACATAAACGGATGTCTCCGACCCATCTTTGATCGCCAATTATCAGATAAGTATCCAACCGCAAGATCTGATATGGCATCGATTGCGACGGCTAGGGCAAGTGCCAGACCTGTTAGAAATGGACCCAGGCCGAGTACCTGGTTGTAGTACAAGAGCAAGAAAAAATTGAATGCCGTGTCTTTTATGCCAAAAGGTGTAGAACCTGCACCATAGAATATTTTTGTCCAGATTGAAGCAGTAGTGACTAAAGCAGCAGGTGGGTCTTGCATGGTCTATAAATTACCTTTGTTGTGCGGCGCTAGTAGAGACCACATTGATTCAAGATTTTAGTAGCTACCTTCTTGATAGATGAAGCAGAAGATTATTCGGATGGTAAAATCACAAATGCATTCAGCGGAAACGCGGTTGCACCGCGGAATCTTGGTGGGTTTATCACCAAAACGAACTCACTCAGCTTTCGCTCTGCCAGGGTAGTGGCGAGTAATTCGAGGTTCAGGTTTTCAACTAGATATATCCCGTTCTCTGCTATCAGAATGCGGTGAGCTGGAAAAATTGAGCCTGCTTCCGGTGCCACGTCATAAGTAAGATTGTCTGCGCCGCTCAGGAAAATATTTTTCTTTGCAAGCCAATAGGCTGATGCTTTTCCGATACCGGGGCGATAGCCCATATAAGCGGCGCGGTCGCTCTTAAATAGTTGACCATAACCAGTGCGGATTAATACAGAGTCGCCCTCGGTAATGGCTATACCTTGAGATTTAGCTGCGCCATCCAGGTCTTCGGGCGTGATTTCATAACCGGGTTTTAAGCGATCCAGCCCTTTATAGCGAGGGATGTCCAGCAAGACGCCTCGATTGACGAGCTTCTCCCTGGGATAAGCTTCTATACCACCCACCCTTAGCCCCTGGGGAGACTCACTGGCGACGGCATCGACGCCACCAAATAATTTGCCGTCACTGGAGATATGCCCCAGAGCGTCTATGGTTGGTGCACCATGTTGACCGCTGAAAAACATGACATCACTGGCAAAAGCGATTCCTCCCGGTACAAAACCTGCGGATGCTTGATGGGTCGTATTAAGAGATTGTAAGAATGGTGGATTCAGGGGGAGTGTGGTGATGTACCATCCCAGATAAAGTTAAGTTCGATTATCTCGGCTTTAAGTAGGCTACTGATAAAGGTAGATTCATGAGGTTCACGTTTTGAGCTCCCATCTGCATTGGACGGGCTAACCAGAAAACAAAACAGCGAAGTCAGCAGGATATTCACTAGCGTGCTTGTTCTTTTTTTCACAGACAGCGTCCTCATTTTTATATTGCTTATGTTGAAGCTCGAACTTTACAGTGTAAAAAATACTATGTAAACTAAATATCAAATTCGCTGGTCGAGACCATAGTTGAAACGAAAAACTATGCCGGGTGGTCTCAAGCTGGCATCAATGGATCATAAAGTATCCGGCGGAGGATTAAGATGTCCAGAGATAACAATCGTTTGGTGAGCCCTGAAAACATGATGCAGCCAGTCGGCGCGTACAGTCAGGCAATTTTCGAACCTGCGGGGCGTACACTTCATATAGCGGGCCAAACTGGCGTTACCAAGGATAAGCGGTTGACCGGAGATGGTGGCATTGAAGCGCAAACTGAACAGCTTTTTGAAAACCTGAAATTGATATTGGAGACCGCCGGCGGAGGACTTTCAGATATTGTCTCTACAACAGTCTATTTGACAGACATAAAAAACAACGAGGCGTTCAATGCAGTTCGAGCCAGATTTTTTGAAGGCATGGTTCCACCAACAAGTACTTTACTTGTTGTATCACAGCTTTTTACCAAGGCACTGTTAGTTGAAATTACAGCGATTGCTGTCATTCCTGATTAAACAGTTTTGATCAAAACCTAATTTATAAAGAAGGACCCCATCTTGGACGCTGCGATAAACGGAGGTAAATGCAGCTGGCCAGCAGCGCTTGATGTGCAACATGATCTGGTTTTCATTGGAGACGCGGCGCGAGCTTGCATTCTACTTGCCGAAGATGGGTCAACTTATGGTGAGTCTTGGCACCTTCCCGGTGCCGGACCACTAACGGGAAGAGCATTTATCGAGTTGGTCTATCAGGTGACAGGTTCAAAACCTGCTGCCAGTGTGCTTACAAAATGGATGTTGACGTTGGCGGGACTATTCAATGCCGGTGCCAGAGAATTGATCGAGCTATTGTACGAGTTCGAAGAACCGCTAGTGCTCGATGGCAGTAAGTTCGCAACCAACTTCCCCCAGTTCGTATTTACCCCTCATAAAGCAGCAGTGCATCAAACCGTTGACTGGTATAAGCAACAGATTAAGGAGAATATCAAATGACAAGACGTACCATACTCATGAGTTTCTTGGTCGGGATGTCAATCTCGACGGTACAAGCGGAAGAACTAATCGTGCACATTACTGGCATGAACGGAGAATCGGGTCACGTCATGGTTCAATTATTCGACTCTGAAACCGCGTGGAAAGAAGAGTCCAGCCTTAAAAATGCGGCGTTGGATATTGTCGAGGGGCGCGCTACCTGGGCCGTGACAGGTTTGCCAGAGGGCGAATACGGAATTCGTTCTTACCATGACAAGAATAGCAACGAGAAGTTAGATACTAATTTTCTCGGGATACCCAAAGAACGCTACGGCTTTTCCAACAATGCCAAGGCTGGAATGGGTCCACCTAAGTGGCAAGAAGTCCTTTTTAGCCATGGTTCGGCACCTATGGCGTTAGCGATTGAACTCAAATAAATTGCCTTGATCTGTGGGCGCGGAAAAAGGCAGCTACCGGCATGGTCAAATGTTTTGGCTCTGGCCATCTACTGATTTCCAAGTTTTTAGAAGGAGACAAGATCGCAAAATGATCGCGTCCGAATATGGCTAGGATCTTTTTTTCGATCAGATAGAATTGAAAGAACTTCGCAAACAAAATGCTGGAAATAGCCTATGCCAACAGTTGAATTCTACTATGATCTAAGAAGCCCCTACTCTTATTTTGCGAACGAGAGGATGCCTTTATTAACAGACAAGGGTGCAACCATCATCTGGCGCCCCGTATTTGTTGATGTTCTGCTAAATCTCCAGCAAGGCAAAGACCCCTGGGATGAAATAGTCGACCCATTTTG
>CAZAZB010000080.1:0-12454 GCA_964489485.1 uncultured Pseudomonadales bacterium
AAATCTCTGTATCAATGAATGGCAGGTCTGAACAAACCGGAATGCGGTAATCCAGAAAGCCGGGGTTTTGCAAACAACCGTCTTTACCATAGATATATTCTTCATTGAGTGCCCAGCCAATACCCTGTGCAGCACCACCCTGGAATTGTCCTTCAACATAATCCGGGTGAATCGCCTTGCCCGCATCCTGCACAACCGTATAACGGATAACGGTGGTCTGGCCTGTCTCCGGGTCAACTTCCACGTCACATATATGGCTGGCAAAGGACACACCGGCATTGTCAGCAACAACTTCATTATGGCCTGCAATGGGGCCGCCGGTAGTCGGTGATTTAGCTGCGATCTCCTTCAACGACAGTGGTGGCAGATTGCCATGGCCTTTACCCGTTGCTTTGGCACTTCCGTCCTCCCATACCACAGCATCGACAGGAATGTCCCACATCTTGGCGGCGCGCTCACGTAATATTTCAATGGCATCACGGGCAGCAAATATTGTAGCCATCCCAGAGGAAAAAGTACCACGGCTTCCCTCCGTTGTATCGTTGTGTCCAAGAGATGCGGTATCACCGATATTTGTCTTAACCTGCTCGTATGGAATACCCAACTCTTCTGCCGCGATAAGCGACATTGAAGCGCGCGAACCACCGACATCCACCGTACCGATGATCAGAGACACAGTTCCATCGGTACCGATGTTCAGGTCCGTGCAGGTCTGGCCACCAAAATTGAACCAGAATCCACAAGCCATACCGCGCCCCTGGTTTTTCTTTAGCCTCGCTTTCATGTGCGGATGGTTCTTCGCTGCTTCAAGCGTAGGCCCTATGCCGATTGGACCATAGGTTGGACCATAAGACGCGAGTGTTCCCTCTTTCGCTGCATTCTTGATACGCAGGTCAATAGGCTTCATCCCTATTTCTTTCGCCAGCATGTCGATAGCACTCTCGATACCGAACGCTGCCATGGGTGCAGATGGTGCACGATAGGCCGCCACTTTGGGACGATTAACCAGTACGTCGTAGCCAACAGACTTTACGTTTTTAAAGTCGTAACAGGCAAAAGAGGTCATGGCACCAAGCATGCCCCAGATACCGGGGAAGGCACCATCCTGATAGCGCAGGATTGCCTGTGCAGCGGTAATTGTGCCATCTTTCGTTGCGCCAATTTTTACATCCACTGATGTAGAACTGGTCGGACCTGTGGCTCGAAAAACTTCATCGCGACTCATCACCAGTTTCACGGGCCGGTTTGCTTTTCGGGACAACGCCAGGGCAACCGGCTCCATCCAGACATGGGTTTTACCCCCAAATCCGCCACCGATTTCAGAAGACGTGACCTTGAGCTTGGCAATATCCAACCCCAACAATGCAGCGCAATTACTACGGAAGGTGAAATGACCTTGAGTGGTCACCCACATCTCGGCGGTGCCGTCTGAATTAACGCTGGCGAGGCAGGCATGCGGTTCGATATAACCCTGGTGGGTCTGTTCTGTCTTGAAGGTCTTCTCAATGATGACATCGGCCTCTGCAAAACCTGCGTCAACATCGCCATGGCCAAATTCTGATATCTGAGCGACATTGGCAGCGCGATTGGAAGATTCCCCGGCGGCGCGTACGTATTCCTGTATCACAGGAGCGCCTTCCTCCATCGCCTCATCCACATCGGTGACATGAGGTAACTTTTGATAGGTCACCTTAATCAGTTTCAATGCCTTTCTCGCCGTTTGCGCATCAATGGCTGCAACGGCTGCAACGGCATGTCCATCATAGAGCGCCCTATCACGCGCCATACAATTTTCAAGAATATCCAGCATGCTGCGATTACCTTCCGTCAGGTCTGGCAAGTCAGCACTGGTAATAACCGCCTTAACCCCGCTGAGCTTTTCCGCTCGTGACGTATCTATTTTTTTGATCGTTGCATGGGCGTATGGTGAACGAAGGATGCGCCCGACGAGTTGCCCCGGTGCTGAAGCATCGGCTCCATATCGTGCTCGACCTGTTACCTTGTCGACGCCATCCGGACGATTCGGCCGCGTGCCGATAACTTTAAATTTCTGATCTGTATAACTGGGATCGTGTGCCATTTCAGATTCCTATCTCAAATATGTTTATAGCTATAGAATGGACAATTCAGGTCATGTCCTTGCTACTTGCGCTTCTTCTTTCGCATCTCTTTGCTCGCCGCCTGTACAGCGCGAACGATCTTGTCATAACCGGTACATCTACACAGGTTACCCGCTAGTGCATAGCGGATTTCTTTCTCGGTCGGGTTGGGATTTCGATCAAGCAAAACTTTCGCTGCAACCAGGAATCCGGGTGTACAAATACCACATTGCAATGCGGCATGTTCAATAAACTTATCTTGCAATGGATGTAATTTACCATCCTCTACCATGCCTTCAACCGTGGTAACTTTCCGTCCATTCGCCTCAACACCGAGAACCAGGCAAGAACATACCAGCCTGCCATCAAGCGTGATGCTGCAGGCACCGCAGTCTCCGGTGCCGCAACCTTCTTTTGCGCCGGTTAAACCAACGCGATCTCGAAGCGCATCTAGAAGTGTTTCGTCAGGCGGACAAGCGAACTCAACCGGATCGCCATTAATCGTTGTAGAAACCATTACGCCAGTCATAGGACACCTCCTGCGCGTTGAAACGCTATTTTTGCAGCTCTCTTGGCGAGCACGCCTGCTACTTTAGTTCGATACTCAATGGTGCCCCGCTTGTCATCTATTGGGTTACAAGCCGCGGAGCAGGCCTTGGCCAATTTATCAAGAGCGGCATCGTCAAGTTTGGTGCCAACAATAGCTCTGGCGGCGGCTGATACGACAATAGCAGTGGGTGCGACCGCCCCGAGGACAACCCGTGCTGTTTTAACAACGCCTCTTTCAAGTGTCAGGCTAATGCCTGCACTGACGACAGCAATATCCATTTCAGTTCGCGGTGTAAATCTCAAGTAGGCATCACCCGACTTTGGTGGGCGCTTGGGCAATGTGATTGCCTCAATAATTTCTCCCTTTGCCAGCGAAAGCTGTCCAGGACCGGTCACGATTTTTTCAACGGCGACTGTCCTGCGTTTATTTTTACTCACCACCACAGCCTTTGCGTTGGCGGCGATCATCGCCGGTACGCTATCTGCGGCGGGAGAGGCGTTACAGAGATTACCCACCATCGTGCAGCGACCTTGTACCTGATCTGAGCCGATCAAGTTGGTTGCTTCTACCACACCGGGCCAGGCTTTTCTGAGGGCTTTGTTTTCACCCAGTTCGGCGCCAGACACCGTTGCGCCAATCCTGGTGCCTGATGCACTGGTGGTAATCGACTGCATCGCCGGAATGTGTTTGATATCAACGACGAGATCCGGCTCCACCAGACCGAGTTTCATGCGAACCAGAAGATCGGTGCCGCCTGCCAGGATATAGGCTTCGCCCTTTTCCCTGGCCAGAAGCGTTGCCGCATCTTTGGTAGTTGTTGGTGCTTCATATCTCATTGGATTTTCTTGCTCCCTTTATATGTTCGCTGATATAGATTCGCGGGTATAGGTTCGCTCGTAGAGATTTACTTCGTCCCGAACGCATATCATGCCTGATTTGGTGCCGCTGAGTATCACTATTTCACCCATAATAATCTACTACTTTTCGGATGACAGCAAAGGTCTTGATTTGGACATAACCTTTGGTATGTTAGTGACCCTGTTAAAAGAAGAGATGCCACCTCCATGAATAAAACGAAGACACCGATGGGCGTCACATTTGGCGGTTTAACCGCACTCGGACCCCGTGCGGTAATGGATATCGCCAGGTCAGCCGAAGAAATGGGTTATCGGTCATTCTGGACCGTCGAGGCAACAGGCACAGATGCATTGACCTTATTGGGTAGCGTTGCGGCTGTCGCACCCGGGCTGGACCTGGCTACAGGTATTATCCCCATCCAATTACGGCAACCAACACTCGCCGCCATGTCAGCTGCAACCCTTCAGGCGCTGTCTCCGGATGTCAACATCTGGCTTGGCCTCGGCGTATCGGCGCCTGGCATCCTCAAACAACATGGCGTGGAGTATTCAACACGACCCATCGCTATGATGCGCGAATATGTTGCCCTGCTTCGAGAGTGCTTGTCCGGTGAGTCGGTCACATTTGAAGGAGACTTCTGGACAGTGAAACGATTTCGTCTGGGCGTTCGACTGGGGGAGAAGAAACCAAAAATTGTGATGGCGGCACTCAATCCACAGATGTTAAAGCTTGCAGGAGAAATAGCTGATGGTGTCCTGCTTAACTATTTGCCCGCCTCGCATATTCCACAATCTGTGGCACAGGTGCGCAAGGGCGGCGACGCCACAGTGTTCAGTTATGTTCATGCGGCATTTGGTGATTATGAGCAGCATGCCCTGTCAGCACGTAAAGACCTCTTCAATTACGCCATGTCAGATAGCTATGCCAACATGTTTCGGTCCGCGGGTTTTAGTGATGAAATCGATGCTCTCCGGGAAAAATATGGCGAACGAGACAGAGAAGGGGCATTGGCATCTATTTCAGAAAAGATGATCCAGGCTATCGATTTTATTGGTTCGTCATCTCAAATTTCAACTTTTGTGCAATCCTATGTCGACGCGGGCGTTGAACATCCCGTTTTGATGCCTCTGCCCTGGGGAGCGGATCGCCAGCAGGTCACACTTCAGACCATGGCCGCCGCGATAAACGCCTAAGCGCCTTATTGAAGCGCCTTATTGAAGTGCCAGGACTTTCTGCACGAGCGGGTCTTGTCGCATCCGCTCGCGATGTGCCTGAATTTTTGGAAATCTGCCCGGGTCAACACCATCTGCTTCTAACCATTGCGCAATAGTAAACAGATACATATCACAAATACCAAACTTGTCACCCATCACCCAGGGCCCCTGAAACAGGGTCTTCTCAATAAGCTCAAAACAATCGCCGAATACCTCGGGTGCCTTGCGTTTCATTTCGGCAATTGCGGCTTCATCATCTGCCCAGCGAATCCCGCGCACACCGTGGGCGTGTGCCGGATGTACGGTGGAACTAAGATAAGCATTAAACGCATTCACCTGTCCCATGGCATAGGGATCATTCAATGGTGCGATGCCTGCTTCAGGATGCATCTGGCTGAGATAGACCAGAATGGCTGGATTCTCCGTAATCACACCTTCAGGGGTGAGCAGAGCGGGCACCCGCCCTTTCGCATTGATACCCAGGTATTCATCTTCTCGTTGTTCGGCTTTCATAAAATCTACCCGAATCGCCTCATAGTCTGCCTTGATGTATTCAAGCGCTATATGAGGGGCAAGGGAGCAGGTATTTGAGAAATAGTAAAACTTGTACATTCAGAACCTCTGATGGGAAAACGCCGCTGAGAGAATGCCGTTCCTATGGTGTGAGTCACAGCACTACAGTATTTAGTTTGATTCTCGCATAATGCCCGATTCACCGCGCTTGTCCATTGTAGAGTGGATACAAACACCTTCATAAGCCGTGGTAATGTGAACAGAAGCAACAAGGACTAGCAATGGAAATCAGGCAAATCAATATCTACGCCAGACCGATGACACAGAGTTATCTTTTCCGGCAAATGGCTTTGCTGGTTTCCGTTGTACTTGTTTCTATTGTACTGACCAGTCCGCTTCAATTGCTTGCGGACACAGATCGGTCTCGCCAGATCACCCTGCTCTTCACCAATGATTTCGAGAGCGCATTCGACCCCATCCCAGCCTACTGGGATGACCGATATGAATACCTGGGTGGTGCCGCACAAATGGCAACACTCATCGAACAATACCGCCAAAAAGAAGCGCTTGTTTTTCTCTTCGACGCCGGAGACATATTTACAGGGGTTCTATCACAACTAACCGAAGGCGCCGTGCCGATGGAAATGATGATCACCATGGGATATGACGCTATGGCGATCGGGAATCATGAATTTGAATATGGCTGGGAAACCTTTGCCAGAGTCAAGAACAGGCTACCCTTCCCGGTACTCGGGGCTAACCTCTTCTATCGAGATTCCGGTCTGGCGTTCGCTCAACCCTATGCAATCATTGAACGAAGCGGTTTCCGAATGGGTGTGATTGGCGTCATGGGGCAGGATGCCGCTACCGCAATAATTCCCTCTCATATTGCAGGTCTTGATGTGCGCGATCCTATTCCGATCGTCAACAAGCTGGTTCAATTGTTGCGAAACGAGGTCGACCTGATTGTCGTGCTCACACACCAGGGCAAAACCGCCCCCATGCAGACGGATGATGAAGCGCATCCGGAAATACAGCGCGGCATCGAGGCAGACAAACGCCTGGCCGCTGCGGTACCGGGAATCGATGTCATATTCAGCGGGCACGCCGATTCTGGCACAGAGGAACCTTTTGTCAGCCCAGACAATGGCACCCTGATTATGCAAACCTATGGTCAGGGGACTCGCCTGGGTCTGTTGAAATTACGCTTCAGTGACAAGACCGGTGCCATTATTTCCCACGAAGGTCGCCTCATACCTGTTGTTAGCAATGACCTGACACCAGACTCGATAATCCTTAAAAAATTGCAGGCTTACCGCCGCCAGTATCCGGAGCTACAAGAAATCGTCACCTATGCCAATAAACGGTTAACCCGGCTCTATAACGAAGAATCAGACCTTGGCAACCTCTACGCCGATATTATCCGTGAGGAGACCAGCGCAATGATCGGCCTGATGCCCTCCGGCGCACTACGAAAAGACTTACCCGCAGGGCCAATTCCCCTCGGGGACCTGTTAGATTCGTTTCCCTTTACCGACAAGATCATTAAGCTGCATATGACAGGAGAACAATTACTGAGGGTGCTCGAGCAGTCTCTTACATTAGAGAGGGGCATCTTGCAGGTATCCGGACTAAGCGTTCACTATGATCTCGATAAACCTTTGATGCATCGTGTTATTAAGGTTGATGTGGAAGGAAAGCCTCTAAAAACAGACACGGTCTACACAATTGCAACCGTCGAAATCCTTGCCCAGGGCGGTGATCTCTATCGAGTATTTCTGGAGGCAGAAAGGATTGACAGTCCTGAGCCAATGTTCAGCGATGTTCTCCGTCAACGATTGAAATCAAGAGAGGTCATCGACATACCCAAATCCAGTCGATTGATTTCTAAACATTGACGCTGACCTTATCTGCAGCCGATTCATCCAGTAACTCACGGACAATCTGTGAAAGACCTTTCAACCGATAAGGCTTGTAAACAAATCGGTGAATGCCAAAGGATCGACTGTTCTCGGGCGAAATCTCGCTATTGTGCCCAGAACACAGGATGACTTGTATTTCCGGTCTCATCTTTAGTATCTCTGTTACGAGCAGGCTTCCAGCCATCCTCGGCATGGTCTGATCGGTAATCACAAGATCGAAGGAATGGGGACTCTCCTGAAAGAGCTTCAATGCCACTTGTCCGTCGGATGCGGTCACGACCCGATAGCCAAGTCTTTCCAGTGAAATCTTACCCAGAGCCCTGATGGATTCTTCATCATCAACAAAGAGAATTCGCTCTGTCCCACCTCCGTTCGCCTTGTCTACCGGTTTATTTACTTCTACCGCTTCAAACTCCGAAAGCGGCAAATAGACAGAGATTGAAGTGCCTTTCTTCGGCCCACTCACAACCGCAATACCGCCATTGTGACTTTCGATAATTCCGAATGCCGTCGAGAGCCCAAGCCCGGTACCCAGCCCCACACTTTTGGTGGTGAAAAAAGGTTCAAAGATGTGTAACACGGTTTCCGAATCCATTCCCGCGCCATCATCCTTCATGGTGATGCACACGTGGCGGCCCACTATTTCTTTACCAACAACCGAGATTGGCTTGTCGCCTGACACGATGTCGAGCAGTAGTTCAATTTTCCCGCTTCCCGAGATGGCCTGCTCAGCATTCACACAGAGATTGACCAACACCTGGTAAATTTGTGATGCGTCACAGCGAACGGGCGCTGTGCTCACCGCTACACGGTCAACAATGGATATGGAAGCAGGCAGGGTAGATCGGGCAAAACTCACAATTTCGGGAACTAGCGGGCAAACATCAACCACTTCCTTGGTAATTTGTCCTCGCCTGCTGAACAGCAGTATTTGGGATACCAGGTCCTTGGCACGCAATGCATTCTCAAAGATGGACCGGGCACACCCACTGTCTTCGCCTGCTGCATCAAGATCCTCTGCCAGTAACTCAGCATTGCCCATTATGGGGGTCAGGACATTATTGAAATCATGAGCAATTCCACCAGCGAGCGTACCGAGTGCCTGCATCTTCTGCGACTGTCTCAGTTGCTCCTCCGCCTGTTTTTGTCGTGTAATATCATGCGCCGTTCCCTGAAAGCCAATGACCACACCTTCTTCATCGTACATCGGTTTCGCATAGATACTGAAGGTGACTTTCTTACCTGACTTTGTCACATAGACTGTTTCATATCTTATCGGCTCCTGTGCCTCTAAAAAGGAACCCAATCGTTTCGCCCCTTCCTGTGCCACCTCTGGATCTTTGAACTCCGAGAAATGGCGGCCAATAATTTCATCTGTAGGATATTCAAGTATTTCCTCAAACGCCTGATTGGTGTAAGTAAAGATGCCTTCGGAATCCAGATGCCAGATCATATCCTGAGACGTTTCGACCAGATCGCGATACTTATCCAGACTTTTTTGCAATTCGTCCTCTGCCCGAACACGGTCCGTGATGTCTGTCAGCACACAAATATAACCAACGAGATTACCCTGTCCGTCCCGTTGATAATTCCAGTCGAACTGTAGCTCCACTCGACTACCATCCGCTCGTTTCCTACTGGTAACATAAGGGTGCGGAAGGGGCTGACTTTCCTTGTTGACCGTCAGCATCTCATTCAGCGCATTTCTCTCTTCTTGTGACTTCGCCCGCTCTAACAAAGAAGTGCCCAGCAACGACTGATCAGGGTATCCAAGAATTTTGTGATAGGCGGCATTGCCATAAAGTATGCGCCCTGCTAAATCGGTTTCGAGCACGCCGTGAGGAATAGACCCCAGGGTTTGTTTGATCCGAATTTCATTTTCCTGAGACACGTCTGTGCCAGAGGGGTTTTCTATCACATCATCATTGCCTCGCGCTTCAAGGACGACTAACTTTTCCTTTAACGCCGCTATTTCTGCGATAAGGTCTTCTTTCTCGTTTCTCACAGTCATTTCTTTTTCTTATTTATCTCTTTGCTAATTCGTCTCTTTTCTTACCGGTCCCTTTTCTTACTCGTCCCTTGTCTTACTCGTCCGTTAATTTACTCGCCTAAGTGACAGCATCTTCATCGACATGATATCTGCGGGGACCTCACAATCTGCATGGTAATATCAAACTGGATCAGTATCCGCAGCCTACTCCTCTTCAATCTTCAACGCACGGCGATATAACCCGATTGCCGGGAGCAATGCGAACGCAGAAACAATGAGCGCCACAGGTAATGAGATAAATTTGGCAATGGCGCCGATTGCAGGACCACCGGCGACCTGACCCAGAGCATCTGCCTGTGCTTGCATGGAAAACATGGTTGCACGCGTTCTTGAGCTCAAATTCTGGTTAAGCCATGCAACCGACAAGGGGGCCTTAACAGACCGTAGAGCCGCCACACCGAAGTAGGCAAGGATTGTCAGGTAGAAGTTACCCGCCAGCACAAACAGGAACATCATACCCACCAACAGAGCACTGGCACCAGACAGGACAAGAACCAGATGCTGGTAGTTGGATGTGTCCACATATCGACGCACCAGTTCAACTGCCCCGAAGGAAAATACCGTTGCACCAGCCGACAGGATTCCCCACCAGATAACCGCATCCAAACCTGCGATTGCTGGAAAAGTGAAGGACTCAATTAAAAATGGCGCAAAAAGTCTGTCATAACCCTCGCTATACAAACCTTCAAATAAGGCAATTGCAATAATCATCCAGAGTACCGGGTGATTCTTAAGCAAATCAACACCATCCCGAAGCGTGACTGCCATCTGCTCCCATGAGTCTCTTTGTTCGGAGGTCTGCGGCTTATAATTTTTCTCATCCATAAACAAGGCACAAAAAATACCCAACAGAACAAGACCAAGACTACCGACAATTATCGGGATCTTCAGATCAATACTCGCCAGCGCCACACAAACAACGATACCCAGAAGCAAACCAATCTTGCCAACCTGGCTTGCCACAACAAATGATTTGTTTGCCCTGCTTTCACCAATTTCATCCGAGATCCATGCCTGTGTTGCACCGCTGATAAAGGTGAATCCGATACCCCATATGACCTGACTTAGCAGAACAATATCAAACCTTGGGAACAAACCCAGCAACACAAAACCCGCACCAACCATGATATAGCCAATGATAATAGACAAACGGCGGCTATAAACATCAGCAATAATGCCTGTGGGTATTTCAAACAAAAAACCGGATAACTCAAGAACGGTACCCACCAGTACCATCTCTAATGGATCGAGCCCAACAACTGTGACCATGTAAACCATGGATACTGTCGTCATCAGCGCCCAGCAAAATCGGAAATAGAATGCGGTTCCTATAAAGAGTCGATAACTATCAATTTTCAAGATAAATCTCCAAACAATACACTACAAAGCATAAGAGTGACTCGTTCGGATTCCCGCTCTTGTAATAATGTCCTCAGGGTACTTCGTCGCATTCAAGCGCGAATACCATGATGCAGGCAGTCTGCTTCGAGAAAGCGGACCGCTTAATTGTTAGAACATTTTGTTGTGACTGAAGAACTTAACGCTGTTAAAGGCAAGTCACAGATTTAATTTGAGAAGGCAAACCCGTCGAGGTGACAAGAAATACTATTCAATGTTGTTGTTCTCATGGTATTTCTCCTCACGGGTTTGAGAAAGGGGGGTATACAGACGAGTGCGATCTTATCTAATATGCGATGCCATATCACATTTATTTATTTGGCCTACTCTGTTAGCACCATCTCATTAGCCATAAAAAGGAGCATATACATGATTGGAACTATTCGAATCATTCGAAATTTCGCCATACTGTCGCTGATCTTCGGCGCAAGCCCAGTGATCTTTGCGGATTCACTATTGGATGTTGTCCAGGGTGATCATCGGCTGGAAAAAAATGTCATGCGGGACGTTTATCGCAACCCTTATGAGACATTGTCATTTTTCGGTGTTCGCGAAGACATGACCGTTCTGGAAAGTTGGCCGGGTGGCGGATGGTATTCCGAGATTCTTGCGCCCTATCTCAAAGGCAAGGGATCTCTAATCGCTGCGACCTACGACAGAAACCCGTCTACCCAGAAGAAATGGCAAGCCAGTACGAATAAAGGTTATGACGATCGATATGTTGCCGACAAAGAGACCTACGGGGATATTACCCTTGTCAGTTTTGCCCCGGAAACGGGCAAAGACATTGCAACCCCAGGGTCTGTGGACATGGTGCTGGATTTTCGCAATGCCCATAACTGGATTCAGTCTGCACCTGATGCAGTACCCGCAGCATGGCACAAGGCGTTAAAAAAGGGCGGTATCCTGGGCATCGTCGATCACCGATTGAATCACGATCAATCCTATAACCCGAAAAATGGGTACGTTCACGTACAACAAATAATCGACATCATGAATAAGCATGGATTCGAATTTGTCGAGAAATCGAGTATCAATCGCAATCTGCGAGATACGCGTGATCATCCCCAGGGTGTCTGGACACTGCCACCGACGCTGGCGATGAAAGATGAACACAAGAACAAGTATCTTGCCATTGGTGAAAGTGATCGTATGGTGATCAAGTTTCGGAAGTTATAATTCCAGGTGACACGAGAGCCTGCTATTCAGAATATTCGGATACGCGGGCTATTGCCAATGGCCTACTGGCTCTCAACGTCCTTTCCGCTAACGACATCAATGATGTGAACATGCTTGTGCTCTGGAATCATCTTGCCCGACTTTAGCCTACCGATATATTCGTGATAAGCAGCCATCGCTTTGTGTCCGAAGAATAGCGTGATGGGAAGGCTGACCAACAACACCATGCCCGTACCCGTTGTTGTCACCGCATCAAGTTCGCGATCAGTGCGCATAAAGCCCAGTGTCGCAACGAAAGTCGCAGCGCAGTAGAGCAATTTGAAGACAACCACACCTCGGCCTCGAAACAAATAGATCACGCCTTGTTCTGCGTAGTAGCCCTGGGAAATAATGGTGGAGATGGCGAAGAACCATGCTGCGATCGTCACTAGCCAAACGCCAAGCCAATCATGGGTCTGGTTAAATGCCAGTGCTGTCAAGCTGGCGCCTGTATAGGATTGGTAGAGTCCACCGTCTCTTAGTGTTGGCTGTTGTTTCGAGTTAACTGGCTGGAAATGGGCAAATGCCAGCTGTCCGTGAAGTTGGACGGTCCCATTAAGTCGCTCAAGACTAGCATCCTGTCCTGTCTTAACTATCGCAAAAATATTCACATCCTCATTCCAGTCACCTCC
>CAZAZB010000081.1:0-12417 GCA_964489485.1 uncultured Pseudomonadales bacterium
GATCGGCGTTGCGCAGTTCTTCCATAAAAATCGCATCCGCCTGACGTAGAAGATCTGCATATTCTTTTTTTACCTCACCGAGGATACGCACACCAAGCCCCGGACCTGGAAATGGATGCCTATACACAATTTCATGGGTAAGACCAAGTTCCAGCCCAATCTTCCTGACTTCATCTTTAAACAGCTCTCGCAATGGCTCCACCAGATCCAGCTTCATATAGTCAGGCAGACCTCCCACATTGTGATGGGATTTAATCAGATGCGCCTTACCATTTTTGTTACCCGCAGATTCAATCACATCCGGGTAAATAGTTCCCTGCGCCAGATACTTCACACCCTCGAGCCTGGTAGATTCTTCATCGAACACTTCGATGAAAGTATTACCGATAATTTTGCGCTTGGCTTCCGGCTCTGCAACACCTTTGAGTTTTTGTAGAAATCTGTCTTCTGCTGCAACGGCAACAATGTCCAGTTTGAATATGTTATCGGAGCCCTTGCCGAGCATGGCGAGCACTTGTTCCGGCTCGTTTTGTCTCAGCAATCCATTATCCACAAAGACACAGGTCAGTTGATCGCCTATCGCCCTGGAAAGAAGCGCGGCGACCACCGAAGAATCAACACCGCCGGAAAGTCCCAGCAAGACACGATCCGTGCCTACCTTCTTTTTCACATCCCGAATGATGTCCTCTGCAATATTTGCCGGTGTCCATAGCCCAGCACAAGCCGCCACGTCAATCAGAAAGCGTCTCAGGATGGCTTCACCTTGCAGCGTGTGATTCACCTCCGGATGAAACTGCACGCCATAAAAATGACGTACTTCATCGCTCATGGCAGCAAACTCACAACTTCCAGTGCTGGCAGAATTAGAAAAACCATCTGGCAAGCGGACGACCTTGTCACCATGGCTCATCCATACATCAAGAAAACGGTTATCCAGGACAATCTCATCCTGTATCTTGTCAAACAGGCTGCTTTTATCTTCGAGTTTTACCCGGGCATAACCAAACTCCTGTTTGTCTGAACCTTCGACCTGACCACCCAACTGCAACGCCATAGTCTGCATGCCATAACAGATACCAAGAACAGGAATAGCCAGATTGAAAACATATTCAGGGGCACGAAGCGTGTCGTCTGCCAGCACAGACTCCGGACCGCCAGACAATATGATCCCCTTGGGGTTAAAGGCCATTGCATCTTCCTGGCTGCAATCGAAGGCGCGAATCTCGCAGTAAACACCGACCTCGCGAACGCGACGGGCTATCAGTTGTGTGTACTGGGATCCAAAATCGAGGATGAGGATTTTGTCCTCATGTATGTTTCGGTCACTTTTAGCCGAATCCGGGTTATCCGAGTCAGGGTTATCCGAGTCAGGGTTATCCGAATGAGTAGTATTGGAAGGCTGGCGAGCGTCAGTCATATTTACGAAACCAAAGATCGACATTATAGTAAAATTTTAGATGTAGAGGTATTCTAATCCCCTGTATGACAGTGATATATCCATGAAAAATACAACCGAATTTGGCTCCAATCGAACGGTGGTTTCAGTGTCTGATCTCAATCGGTCTGCACGGCGGCTTCTGGAAGGCGAGTTCCCAATGGTTTATGTGGAAGGTGAAATCTCAAACCTGGCAAAACCCTCGTCGGGCCATTGGTATTTCACGTTGAAAGATGATGGCGCTCAGCTTCGTAGCGCCATGTTTCGCAACCGCAACCAACGCCTGAGGTTCCCACCCGCAAACGGCATGCAGGTGATTGTGCGCGGAAAGATAAGCCTCTATGAAGGTCGCGGTGAGTATCAGCTGATTGCAGAGCATATGGAGGAAGCCGGTGATGGTGCCTTGCAAAGAGCTTTCGAGAAGCTGAAAACTGATTTACAGCGCGAAGGATTATTTGATGAAGACAGAAAACAGCCTATCCCGGCAATGCCAGAACATGTCGGGATCATTACCTCACCAACCGGTGCCGCTATCCATGATGTCCTGACCGTGATGCACCGTCGATTCCCCGCGATTAAAATTTCAATCTTACCGGTACAGGTTCAGGGTGAAGTTTCTGCAGCACAAATAGCAGCCGCAATTAAGGCTGCAAATAATCATCAATCCCACCCATTCGATGTACTTCTGCTAACACGCGGTGGTGGTTCGCTTGAAGACCTCTGGTCTTTTAATACCGAGGTTGTCGCCCGCGCAATGGCGGGCAGCGATATTCCCATCATCAGCGCAGTTGGCCACGAATCGGATGTTTCCATTTCAGATTTTGTTGCCGACCTGAGAGCACCAACCCCATCAGCCGCTGCAGAGATCATGACGCCCGACATAAGAGCGTGGCTGTCAACACTCTTCCGTATTCATGGCGATCTCAAGGAAGCAATGCATGCAACAATGTCTGAAAAATCCACTTATTTGAATCATCTGACCAGGAGATTGCGCCATCCGGGGCAACGGGTTCAGGATCTACAGCAACGCCTGGATGATCTGGAAATTCGCCTCACCAACAGCTTTCGATACCGATTGGGCAAACCGAACCTTGATGAACTCTCCACCAGACTAACATCAGCGGTGGATCGTTATCTTGAAAGGCAGGAATCACGAACCCTGCTTTGTGCAAAAGGATTGATCAGCCCCATGGCACAAATAAAGGAAGCGCAGGCGAAGAACCGGCACTTAGCCGTATCACTGACCCGTGCGGTGACGCATGTTCAGGAAAGAAAGGGTGCTGCACTCGGTGGCGCAACCAAAAGACTCGATACGCTCAGCCCACTTGCAACACTGCATAGAGGATATGCCATTGTGACAGGTGCCGATGGTACGATTATCCGGCGTCCCGAGGAGACTCAGTTGGGCGCAAGGATTAACGCACGGCTCGCAGGCGGCGATATTCAGGCTGAAGTAAAATCTCTCTCGCCATCCAGCCCCCCGAGCGAAACTCAATGATGGAATCTACCGAAACAAAAACAAGAGCATTTTCATGAAAGCATTCCATACCCTGTTGATCATATTTTCCATCTTGTGGAATGCGTATGCCTGGGGGCTACCCACCAACCACCCTATCCCCGGCGGCATTGCCATTATCCTGATAGAACCCGGCGGCAGCGCTACCTACAAAGGTAAACCTGTCATGATTCAGGAGAAAGACGGAGACTACTACGCCATTGTCGGCATTCCTCTTTCAGCGAAGCCTGGCGAACACCAGATTGAAACATCAGCAGGCAACGAGACGTTCACCGTCTCTGCAATGGACTATAAAACGCAGAGGCTGACGATCGAAAACAAGCGGAAAGTGAACCCGTTAAAACGAGACTATGATCGGATCGGACGGGAAAGGGCGGAAATGGATAGCGCATTCCTGACATTCGACAAAGACATTCCGGTCACAACCTCATTTGAACTACCGGCTATCGGTCCTATCTCCAGCCCATTTGGGTTAAGAAGAATCCTTAATGATCAACCGCGCAATCCACACAGCGGTCTGGATATTGCCGCTGGCGCGGGTGAACCCATCGTCGCCCCAGCGCCTGGTAAAGTTGTCGCGACAGGTCACTATTTCTTCAACGGGAATACCGTTTTACTGGATCACGGGCAAGGGTTGATTACCATGTACTGCCACATGAGCCGAATCGACGTGGCACCGGGCGATATTGTTGAAACCCATCAGCAACTTGGTGCTGTTGGCAAAACTGGCAGAGTCACCGGGCCGCACCTGCACTGGAGCGTTAGCTTGAATAATGCAAGAGTAGACCCGAATTTATTTTTGCCAAAAAAGGATAGCTTCCCCGGAGACTAGGATTTTTTCTTTTTCTTTTCTTTCTTTTTAACATGCTTGACCAGCCTGCGCTTGCGGTCTATCTGGCGCTTGGTCAGTTTGTTCTTTTTGTCCTTGTAAGGATTCTCGCCGGTTTTGAACTCGAACCGAATAGGCGTTCCTTCGAGTTTGAGTCTGGAGATAAAACGATGCTGCAGATAGCGTTGATAGGACTCAGGAACAGCGGCAGTCTGATTCCCATGCACGACGATAATTGGCGGGTTGTTGCCGCCGATGTGGGCATAGCGAAGTTTAATTCTTCGACCTTTGACCAATGGCGGTTGATGATCTCTTAATGCGCCACTGAGGATATCGTTAAGCTCCGCCGTCTGGATTTTTCGTGTCGCAGATTCATAGGCTTTGTTGATTGACTCATACAGCTTACCTACACCTGAGCCATGCAAAGCGGAGATAAAATGAGTCTTCGCAAAGTTGATGAAAACCAGACGTCGTTCTAATTCTCGTTTGATGAAGTTCTTTTGTTCTGCGTCAGTCCCATCCCATTTGTTGACGGCAAAAATGAGTGCCCGTCCCGCATCCAGAATATGGCTGAGCAAATGGAGATCCTGATCAACAATGCCCTCTTTGGCATCGATCATCAGAATGACAACATTCGCATCGCTGATCGCATCAAGTGTTTTAATGATAGAGAATTTTTCTACCGTTTCCTTGACCTTGCCTCTTCGCCTGACGCCGGCGGTATCGATGATAGTGTAAGGCATGCCCTGCCTTTCATAGGGAATATAGACACTATCACGAGTCGTTCCTGCTTCATCGAACACCACGACACGATCTTCGCCAAGAAGCCGATTGACCAGAGTCGATTTTCCAACATTAGGCCTACCGACGATCGCAAATTTGATTCCGGTGATGGAATTGTCCACCATATTAGAATCAATATGAATGGCATCATGGTGTGCAATCTTTTCATTAACCAGATTAGAAATACCATGACCATTGGTCGCTGAAATATAGGCAGGCTCGTCAAACCCAAGAGAAGAAAATTCACCCGCAACAAAATCAGGATTCTGGCCGTCTATTTTATTAGCAACCAACAAGATCGCCACGCCTTGATGTCTCAGGTTGTCGGCAATGGCTTCATCGCCAGCAACGCGACCATCTTTGGAGTCAACAATAAAGAGAACCAGATCTGCCTCGGCAATAGCCTGGCGAACCTGGTCTGCCATGGGCTTATCAATTCCATCCTCATCACCCGTTAGTCCGCCCGTATCGACTACAACATAATCGAATTCGCCAATCGCACCTCGACCATATTGTCTGTCTCTGGTAAGCCCTGGATAGGCAGCGACCAAAGCATCACGAGTGCCCGTTAGCCTGTTGAACAAGGTTGACTTGCCAACATTGGGCCGACCAACCAATGCGATAACGGGAAACATAATTGAACCTACTGAAGCTCAAAAGCGTACAGACGACCACTATTGCCCTGGATGAACAAACGGTTCCCATCGACAACGACAGGGGACAAAAGTCCTTTTCCATCCACTTTTCGACGACCAACGAACCGACCATCTGACTGTGCGAGTATATGAAGATAACCATCAAAGTCGCCAACGGCAATATAACTGCCCGTACTCACCGGTGCGGTAATATCCCGGTTGGCGAGTGCTTCAACATCCCAGACATTCCTGCCACTCGTCATGTCTATTGCACCTATTCGGCCATCCGCGTAGGCAATATAGACATTACCAAATCCTTCACCAAGACCAACAAGACTGGATGCTTCTTCGGACCAGGCTTCACGGCCTGTTGATAGGTCGAAGGACACCAGCCGACCCTGAAAACTGACAAGAAAGAGTCTGCTACCAGCGAGAATCATGGTGCCATCAATGTCTACCAGGCGCTCCAGATCGGACTTACCCGTGGAGATACCAATTTTTTCATCTGCCCCTGCGATACCCCGATCCCGATCAAGTAGCACAAAACGCCCATTGGCAAAACTTGCTATCACAAATTCTGGCGTAATGATCGGCGTCGACGTACCACGAAGTGTCAAACTGGGGATTGAGGTGGAATAACGCCACTTCCTTTCCCCGTCGAGCGCGTTATACCCTGCAACCCTTCCGTCAATACTCTGTGCAACGACCAGGTCGCCATCGACTTGTGGCGGTGCCAGAACTTCGCTGGTTGTTCTGGCACGCCAGGCAAGACTCCCGTCACTTTGATTCAGTGCAACGATCTCACCAGCACCGGTACCGACAACAATAATGTCTCTACCTGCACCAACACCACCTGTAATAATGTCTGCATCTTTGGCAAAGGCGTGACCTGCTTCTTCCTTGGAATAAAAACTTTTAACATTCTGTTTCCAGATCACCCGTCCATTATTCGCCTGGATCGCGACCAGCGTGCCATTCGCCCCTGCAGCAAAAACCCGTGAGCCAACAACGACAGGGACCAATTTGATTGCCTTATCAGCAGCACCCTTGCCAACATTGTCAGTCCAAAGGGATTTGATCTCAACTTCTTCGGTGAAGCTGACGAGTTTTGCAGGCTTTACCTCTTCCGGCTCATCATCATTCTTGAACATACTGCAACTTGATAGTAGTAAGAACGCTATAGTCAGCCCGAACGCGGTGGAGAATTTCATTATTCTATTTCTTCCGCCACTTGATCCGTCGTCCCATCGCTCGCTTCATCAACAGAAGCATCACTTGCGCTATCACTTTCACCATCACCTTCAATAGCCGCCTCGGCATAGGTAAGATCTTCAAGCTTCATGGTCAGGTAAGGCTTCGCCCCTTCCTGGCTCACATTCGTCAGGGCGAGTTGATAGGCCTGCCGCGCCTCTTCATTCTTGCCCATCGCCAGGTAAATATCACCCCGCACCTCTTCCCAGGAAGATCGGTGTTGCCCAAGATCCCGCTTTACATCAATCGTCGCCATTGCCTCGTCAAGCTTATCCATAGATTCAAGGACTCTCGCCAATCGCATTCTGGCTATTATTTCGATGGAGCCCTGTGCACCATTTGAAATAACCCATTTCAATTCTGTGGCTGCTTTATCCAGATCCCCGGCTTCTACCGCCACGCGTGCCATCTGCAACCCTGCAAATTGCGCATAGGTCGAGTCGCCGTATTCGTTTTTAAGCTGGTCAGCAAGGGTTTGGCCGGTGGTTCGCATGCTTTCGCTCAGGCCTTCGCCGGGCACAGCCACAACCGCTGATACCAGATTCTCATAAATGGCCGAGGCTGCTTCACCCGTTTCTCTGACATTGTTGTCCCACGCCCTGTAGCCAAAAACTGCAGCCAGCGCCAGAACGATCCCCACAACCAGGGATACGCCATTTTCTTCGAACCACTTTTTCAGCGCCTCTACTTGTTCTTCTTCTGTTTTATCGGTTACCAACGTTTACTCCTTCGAAAAATATTCAGCCAGGTATTGTACAAGCTGTGTCGTTTGAATGGACTTTTGTTCCACTGATTCTCGTAAATGTTTAACTGTTACCTGTCCGCCGGCAACTTCGTCATCACCTATGATCAGGGCGAGTTGCGCACCGCTGGCATCTGCCTTTTTTAACTGCGACTTAAACTTCCCGCTGCTGCAATCAACAATAATGCGTTGTCTCTTACTGGCATCGCGTAGTTCTTCTGCCAATACCAACGCATAACCACGCGCTTCTTCACCCATTGAGGCGATATAGATATCCGCAGCATTGGTCGCTTTCCAGGTGGGCTCCAACATCAACGCGATTCGGTCTACACCCATGGCGAAGCCGACACCGGGCGTCGGCTTACCACCAATTTGCTCCACCAGGCCATCATATCGACCCCCCCCGCAGATAGTTCCCTGGGCGCCGAGTGTATCAGTCATCCACTCAAATACTGTGCGATTATAATAGTCCAGACCACGAACAATGCGTGGGTTCACCTGATAGGGCATCTGTTTTTTGTCGAGCATTCTACGCAGACCATCAAAATGTGCCTGAGAGTCCTGATCAAGATAGTCGCTCAACAGGGGCGCGCCCTGTAACAAGTCCTGGGTTTTCTGAACTTTGCTATCGAGAATTCTCAGAGGATTCGTTTCTAGTCTGCGCAGGCTATCATCGTCTAATTGATCCTTTTCAGCGGAAAGATAGTCGGTCAGCGCCGCGCGATATTGCCCGCGGGATTCGGCTGAACCCAGCGAGTTGATTTCCAATTGGACATCACCATTGATACCGAGTAGCTGCCAGATTCTATACGTCATCAGCATCAATTCAACATCGATGTCCGGACCTGGCATACCAAAGCACTCTGCGCCTATTTGTTCAAATTGCCGATAACGACCTTTTTGAGGGCGTTCATATCTGAACATGGGCCCCGCATAGCAGAGTCGCTGAACCTGATTAAAGGTCAATCCATGTTCCTGTGCCAGACGAACAGCCCCTGCTGTACCTTCTGGTCGCAATGTCAGACTTTCATCACTTCGATCATTGAAAGTGTACATTTCTTTTTCAACAACATCCGTGCTCTCGCCCACCAGTCGACTGAACAGATGCGTGGATTCGATAATAGGCACGCCCACTTCCTGATAGCCATAGACACGCAAGACACCACGCACTTCATCTTCGATGAAACGGAAAATTTCTTTTTGTCTGGGCAAGAGGTCTTGCATGCCCCTTACGGCTTGTATTTTCACTTTGTCCTTAGCCATGATCGATCAGATGCCAGCCGCTTTTTCTTCATTCGCTTCGGCTTCAATTTTGAGCGCGACCTTGCGCCGAATCATCTGTTCGAGATCGTCAAGAAGATTTTCATTTGTAATCTTGTGATCAGGCGTGCCATCAGAATAAATCAGGTTGTTCGGTGTCGCGCCCGTTAAGCCCACCTCGGCCTCCCTCGCCTCACCCGGGCCGTTAACAATGCAGCCAATAATGGCAACATCAAGGGGTGTTGTAATATCCTCCACCCTGCGCTCCAATTCATTGACTGTGCTGATCACATCAAAATTTTGTCGCGAACAACTCGGGCAGGCTACAAAATTAATACCTTTGCTTCGAAGATGCAGGCTCTTTAGCAGATCAAACCCGACCTTAATTTCTTCAACAGGGTCTGCTGCTAAAGAAATTCGTATGGTATCGCCAATCCCGTCCATGAGTAGCATGCCAAGTCCTGCCGCACTTTTTACGGTCCCCGATCGCAGCCCACCTGCCTCTGTTATACCAAGGTGCAATGGTTGTTCTATCTGCGGAGCGATCGTTCGATAGGCTTCAATGGTCATAAAAATGTCGGATGCTTTCAGGCTTAGCTTGTAGTTGAAGAAATTCTCACTGTCGAGCATGTCTATATTACGCATGGCAGATTCGACCATTGCTGTTGCATTGGGTTCCTTGTATTTGCGAAGCAAGTCTTTTCCAAGGGAGCCCGCATTAACGCCAATACGAATGGGTATCCCCTTGTCCTTGCAGGTTGCAATAACAGCTTTAACTTTTTCTTTGCTGCCAATATTACCGGGATTGATGCGTAGGCAATCGACACCCAACTCGGCCACTCTTAGTGCAATTTTGTGATCAAAGTGAATGTCTGATATCAGGGGTACCTCAACCTGTTTACGGATTTCGCCAAAGGCATCTGCCGCATCCATGCTGGGCACGGAAACACGAACAATATCTGCACCGACTTTTTCAAGCCTTCTGATCTGGGCGACCGTGGCATCAACATCTGTGGTCTCTGTATTGGTCATGCTTTGCACAGCAATTGGCGCATCACCACCCACAGGGACATTGCCGACCATGATCTGCCGGGACTTTCTGCGCTGTATATTTGAATCCTGCCTCACGTTAATACCTTTGTTCGCATCTCTGATGAACCGCCTCTTTTTTATAAGAACCGCTCAGGGCTGTCTATTAGAACCGCCTCTTTTTGTAAGAACCGCTCAGAGCTGTTTACAAAAACCGCTCAGGGCTGTCCTAACCTAACTTTTGCTGTTTCGTCTTCACCTATGTAACGAACCAGATTTACCTCTTCGCCGTTGTACTTTAATGTGACACCTGTTGCACGCCCGAACAGCAATTCAAAAGGGGCGATGCCATAAACTCGCAATACATCACCTGGTCGATTTAAGTCACCATAAATAGATTGGCCATCACCGTCTTCAATTTCTAACCAACACTCATCAACGAAGCTGATCTCCATCTCATCAAAGCCGCCAGCGTCGAGTGTGATGAAGTTTTGATCACCATCACGATATCGTTCAATTCTAACGTCCTTGCCCTGCTCTCCGCTGCCTATCGGACTTTCAATCGGACTTTCAATTGACGCTTCACTCCGCGCTGTTTCAGCCTGCTGTTCAACTTGCCGTTCAATACGGACTATTTCTTCGCCCTGCTGATTGTCAACGATCTGCTCATCAACCAGCACTTCAATCGTCGCTGCTTCCACAGCCGGGTTATTCACCTGTCCTGCACTCAACAATTCGCTTTCTTGCAGCACCGGGTCGCTCAGCATGGACTGACTGGATATTTTCTCTTGCCCTGCATTAGACGCTGAACCCGAAATCCCGGTGGTTTCGCTAAAGGAACGACCATTCTTCGCGTTCTGAATCTCTGCTGCTGGATCAGCACTGGTCACTTCTGGGTGTTGCTCATCACCGGATGAGGCAATCCACCAGACCATGCCAATGACGACAATAACGCCAAAAAGACCCACCAGGCCTGTCTGGATAACAGGTCCGGTGAATTTCACACTGCCAACGGTTTCCTCAGTAACGCCTCTGATTTCCATGTCGTCTTCGGCGGCGTGAAGGATCTGCTCATACCGTTTAACAATCTCATCGCCACTTAATGACACAGATCTGGCATAGGATCTCAGGTATCCCTTGATAAAGGCTGGTTTGGGTATCTTTTCAAAGTCGCCTGCATCAATGTGTTTGATATAACTGATCGTTAGAAACAGTTCATCAGCAACATCCTTCTGCGTGCGACCGAGCCCTTCTCTTGCAGCCACCAGCAATTCAGAAACCGATTGTGAGGTTTCATGCTGTGCCTCATTGTTCTTCTGCTGAGGAGTTGAACCTGACATCAACGTGATTCCATCATGACGATTGTTGATACGCTTTATATTCAGGGGTCGCAGGGAAGATATTCTTCAACACCAGCGCGCAACTGGCTTCCTGATCCTCATCTTCGAACACACGCGCAATCCTGATACATAGCCACAGGCTCCGTGATGACTGCTGGCTAACACCAACATGCCTCAAGTAAAGTCGCTGTGCTTCGACGTAGTTTTTCTGATCGTAGCGAATGGTTGCCAGCTCAAGCAATGCCCTGGATTGATTGATATTCAATGACGTCGCACGGTAAAAGGCATCCTCTGCCTTAACTGTTTCCCCTAATCGAAGGTAACTGACACCCAGATTCTCGAACACCTGCGGTCTTTTTGGATAGAACTGATCGACGGATGCCACAAGAAGCTGTTCAACGGCCTCACTATAGCGACCCCGGGCAAACAAGAAGGCACCAAAATTATTTCTCGCCTGAGAATAGGCAGGGTCAGACTTGATCGCTTTTCTGAAATTTTCTTCGGCTAACTTGTTTTCGCCTTCAAGCTGAAAGATCACACCAAAGGTCGTCAACGCCAGCGGCGAGTCTGGATCTATCTGCAGCGCCTTTCTAATATTGTCCTTCGCTCGACCATAGTCACCCCTGCGTAAATATCCGATGCCCAGATCAATGAGTTTTTGCAGTACTTCCTGAGGGTCAACTTGCTTGGCACTTGGCCCCGTTGTTTCTGTGACACAACCACCAAGCATCAGAACAAAACTCAACAAGAGTGTTAGCGAAATCCTGTTCATCTAGCCGGCTCCTGCTGCAATACGTTGATATCGTTCCTGACGACGAGTTCTATCCGCTACTTCTCCGACTAGTTGACCACATGCCGCTTGAATATCTTCACCACGCGTTGTTCTTACCATCGCTGAATAACCCGCTTCAATCAGTTTATCCTGAAACAACCTTACCGCCCGGGCACTGGGGCGCTTATAATTCGATTGTGGAAACGGATTGAATGGTATCAGGTTTATCTTGCATGGAAAGCCGCGTAGCAATTCGATCAGCTCGAACACATGCTCTGCCTGGTCGTTTACCTGGTCGATTAATGTGTATTCAACGGTGATGGTGCGTTTGTCGCCCAGATTGCTGGCATATTTTTTACAAACGGCCAACAACTCGGCAATGGGGTACTTCTTGTTCAGTGGCACAAGTTGATTGCGAAGTGCATCATTCGGTGCATGCAAGGAGATAGCAAGAGACGCATCGGTTGTTTCGCACAGGCGTTCAATACCAGGGACAACACCCGCTGTGGAGATGGTCACCTTGCGCTTGGAGATACCATAACCAAGATCGTCCATCATAATTTCGACTGCGGGAAGGACATTTTCAAGATTCAGGAGCGGCTCACCCATGCCCATTAACACGACATTGGTCACTGCACGTCGCCGATCAGGATATTGTGCTTCAAGCCGCCTCTGCGCAACCCGAACCTGACCGACAATTTCACCTGCTGTCAGATTGCTATTAAAGCCCTGTTTACCGGTGGAGCAGAAACTACAATCAAGAATACACCCGACCAGGGATGATACACACAAAGAACAGATCGTAAGAGCACACGGCTGAACTCC
>CAZAZB010000082.1:0-12402 GCA_964489485.1 uncultured Pseudomonadales bacterium
TCTTGAGACTATTTTTCTTGATGACATAGATCTCAATCAGATTAATTCCAGCGAAGTCAGGCGGCGCATTGGCGTTGTCCTTCAGGACTTCCATATTTTTTCCGGTTCTATTTTGGACAATATCATTCTCGGCAGCCCCCACATCAGCCGTGAGAAAGCCATAGAAGCAGCATGCCTGGTCAATGCTGATTCCTTTATTGAAGCTTTGCCTGAAAAATACGACACGCTATTGGTGGAACGTGGTCAAAACCTCTCTCAGGGACAACGCCAGCTTCTGGCTTTTGCACGAGTGCTCGCTGCTGATCCTGAAATCCTGGTTTTGGATGAGGCGACCGCGAGTATTGACACAGAAACAGAGCAGCTGATTCAACGCGCTCTTCAGAAGATCATGCAGAACAGGACTTCTATCCTGATCGCGCACCGTTTGCAGACAATTCAGGAAGCAGACAAAATCCTGGTACTGAAACATGGTCGCGTGAAAGAATTCGGTACCCATGACGAATTGATGGCTCTTAAGGGCGTCTACTACACGCTTAACGAATTACAATTTCAGGATGTTTCTCTTAAGGCGGGGGCATAGCCAGCAGGGTTAATTTTTCAGCCCAACTAAACAGGCGAATATAAGCAATAGTTCACTCAGACAATTGTTCTGTTACAGTTGCTCAGATGTCTAGTGATCGCAAAATCGGAATCTCAACCAAGGCTGCCTACGGCATAGGTCAATTCGCGGAAGGATTAAACAATGCTTCTTTCGGATTGTTCATCCTCTTTTATTACAATCAGGTGCTGGGTGTTTCAGGAACCCTTTGTGGTATCGCGTTGGGCGTCGCACTTCTTTTCGATGCCATCAGCGATCCCCTTGCCGGTTCACTCTCTGACAACTGGCAATCGCGATTCGGTCGCCGACACCCATTTATGTATGCCTCTGCAATCCCACTGGCAATCTGTTTTTACGCACTCTTCTCGCCACCGGAACTGACCGAGATGGCAATGTTCGCCTGGCTCGTCGTCTTTTCCATCCTAACCCGCGCATCAATGACCCTATACCATGTTCCCCATATTGCTCTCGGCGCAGAACTGACCGAAAATTTTGAAGAACGAACCGTTATTGTTGGCGTCCGGCAGGCATTCGGCACACTCGGTGCACTGATCGCGGTAATCCTTGCCTTCAGAGTGTACTTTGTCGCATCAGATGAATTCGTCAATGGGCAGCTTAACCCGGCAGCCTACTCCCCATTCGCCTTTGTACTTTGTGGACTCATGGTCGTCACCATCTGGATTTCAGGTATCGGCACCCACAAGGAGATTCCGAACCTACCGCCAGCACCTGCAAACCCGCAGCCATTTAGTTTTTCCCGTGTATTCAACGAAACAAAATTGGCACTTGAAAATGTTTCGTTTCGGTGGCTATTCCTCGGCGTCATCATTGTGTTCCTAATGGTGGGCGTTGATGGCGCACTCAACCTCTATATGAATACTTTTTTCTGGGAGCTGGACGCGGTCGATATGACCTACTACCAGGTTGCCACGCCGATCGGTGTTATCGTCGGCACTCTCTTTACCCGCTACATACACGCCAAATGGGACAAGAAACCCGGGGTTGTTTTTGGCACCGGCTGGTGGGCACTCTGCCAGATTATTCCGGTCGTTCTTCGGCTGGTTGACTGGTTCCCGGAGAATGGCACAACAGAACTTGTCGTGACTCTGGTGCTGATCAAATTCCTGCAGGGGGCGGGTGTTGTGCAGGCACTTGTCAGCTTTGGCTCCATGGTGGCGGATATCGCCGATGAGCACGAACTGAAGACCGGTAAACGCCAGGAGGGGATTTTTTTCGGCGCAGTATCATTTTCTAATAAGAGTGCCTCGGGTCTCGGCACTCTCGTCGCAGGTATCGCACTGGATCTCATCTCCTGGCCAACCGGTGAACATGTCAAGACAGCGGCCGATGTACCGGCAGAAACCCTTTTCAATCTCGGCATGTTGTTCGGCCCTATTGTCGCCGGTTTTGCCGTATTGTCTGTATGGTGTTATAACCATTACGATCTAACACGAGAGAGACATCAAGAAATATTGAAACAATTGGCGGTAAAGCGAGAATCGCGGATTGATTCTCCGGATTGATTCCCCAAATTAAGTAACGGGGTACCGGGATAGGATTTTTAAAAGAAATAAGTTAGCACTGGAGGAAGACTGAGATGAGCGAATTTGAAGGGAAAGTGGTAGCCATTACAGGGGCTGGGGCAGGACTCGGAAAAGCACATGCGCTGGAATTTGCCCGGCGCGGTGCGAAGGTTGTCGTCAATGACCTCGGCGGCAAGGTCGATGGCACGGGTGGGGGAGGAAGTGCAGCTGAACTGGTTGTTGCTGAAATCAAGGCCGCTGGTGGTGAGGCAATAGCGAACATGGCGTCCGTTTCCGATCGTGAAGGGGCAAAGAGTATTATCACTGACGCAGTGGATACCTACGGTACCATCGACATACTCGTTAACAACGCGGGTATCTTACGGGATAAGTCCTTCAAGAACATGACCCTGGATGAATGGGATATTGTCATGAATGTTCACATGAATGGTACAGCCTATGTCACCCACGCGGCCTGGCCAATCATGTATGAGAAAAACTATGGCCGCATCGTTTGTACTTCTTCAGGTAGCGGTATCTGGGGAAATTTCGGACAATCTAACTATGGCGCAGCGAAAATGGCAATGCTGGGTTTTATGAATGTTCTTGCCATGGAAGGGGCTAGCCACAACATTAAGATCAACTGCCTCGCACCGGGTGCTGCGACTCGCATGACGGCTGATTTACCAGGGAGAGACCCTATTGATGTAGACAATCCTCCGCCTAAACGCGCACCTTCGCTGGTGACACCGGCTGTTATCTATATGTGCAGCGAGGAGGCACCAACGGGTAAGATATTCCAGGCAGCTGGCGGAAACTTTTCTTCTGCTGCAATGTACGCAAACGATGGCGCGAAACTCGGTACAGATGCCAGCTATGAATCATTCCTGGACAATCTGGATACCATTACAGATATGAGCGCGGCGGAGGATGGTGTCGCCAGGCGGAAACGACAAAGAGCAAAGCAATCTGGTTAACCTGCATCGACTAACAATCCGGCGCCCCTGTCTCTACACAAACAGTAGGCATACGGGTGCTGGTACAGATGCCACAATTCCCGTATTTGTCAATAGTCCAGTCTCTCGATCTCGCTGAAACACCACAAGATTGTCACTGTCTCGATTGGCAACAATCAGATGATCGCCATCAGGTGTCATCGAAAAGTGTCGCGGGTGTCTGCCACCTGAATCAATAAATTGTTGTAATTTCAATTCACCATTACCCAGCACTTTAAACACGACAATACTATCGTGCCCCCGATTGGCACCATAAAGAAAACGCCCATCCCTGGAGAGTTGAATTTCTGCGCAGTAACTAGCATCCCCATAATCGGCAGGAAGGGCTGAATAGGTCGCCAACTCAACCAATAGCTGACGATCATCCAGGGCAAAGGCGACAACCGTATTATCCAGTTCGTTGATGAGATAACAGTACTCGAAAGCTGCATCGAAACAAAAGTGCCGGGGACCTGCCCCACTTTTTAGTCTGGCATTTTTTCTGGCACCCACATCAATCTGTCCGGAAGCGCTAATGGCGTAGCGAATCAGCTGATCCAATCCCAGATCGGCAACATAGACAAAAGCATCTTTTTTACCCATCTTTGTGGAATGGACATGTGGACCTTTCTGCCGCATGGGATCAACACTCTTACCCGAATGTTGAATGAAACTGCAGAGGTCGCCAATTTCTCCTTGTGGTCCCAGAGAGAATGCAGCCAGGGAACCACTGGAGTAGTTAGATACAAGCAAGAGACTACCCGAGTCATTCGATTCCAGATGACAAGGGTCAAGCCCCAGCGACGATGTGCGATTGATGAGATGGAGAGCACCGCCTGTACCCAAAGCATAGGCGCTGGCACCGCCACTCCCACCGGTTTCTGACTGGCGACCGGCTGGACGCTTTTCTCCATCGTCATCTCGAATTTCGTTGACGCAGTAGATCACATTTCGGGTTGGGTGCTTAATCACAAACGACGGATTGTCTATTCCGGTATTGCAAAGACTCTGCGTCAGGGTTCCTGATGCCCAGTTGAATGCATAGATGCCCTCAGATGCTGTATCGCGTGTATAGGTGCCTACTAATAAAACCACCGCACTCTCTCCTGCCAATGCTGTCCTGTCTGTTTTCGTATAGTGCCGGAATATCGTAGAATGAGCCAATGGGTATCCTACTCCGATATGTCTTACCTTCCGTTCTGGCTGGCGCCTTCGGGTTTGTTATCGGGTTACTGGTCGCAGGAAGCCAGACGCCAGCACTCAGCCACTTACCTGTTGCGGCATCTTCTTTGTCTGACAGGACACCACTACTTAATCTCGCCCAGAGCAGCGGCGTTTCTACGCCCGGTTTATTCACCGGTGGCCAGAAACAATTGTCGATGCTGGAAGACTTTGCGCAGATACATCAACAAGAGAACATTTTTGAGAAACTGCACTTCGCCTATAGCATTGCAAGCCGCAGTCATTTCGAACAACTCGAAACTTATATGACATCCATTATTTTCGATGACGACCCGCTCTTCAACCACAATGTCGCCAGCATACTACTGGAAAAAATGGTCGTGCTCGATCCCATTCGGGCATTGGATTACATCGACAGCCATAGATCCAACAATCAGAACAATTTCATCTCATCCATCCTGACGAGTTGGATCCGCCAGGATCCAGAGGCAGCCATTGACTATTACAAGACTATTAAAAACTCCCAGTTAAAGTATATGATCGGCGCCAGATTACTTGAAGATCCAACTTTATTGCAGAGCGGCATGTTGGAAGAAGTTGAGATAGCATTGGGCAGCTATTCAAAACAGATCAGCGAACATGTCCGGTTTAATCGCATGGCACCGGCTAATGCGTTCGAGGAAGCTCTACTTCGGACCGATGTTCGACGTCGCGAATTGCTGATGCGAGCCATGTCACGATGGTACCAACAAGATCCGGAATCAGCGATCCAGCGAGTCGCAGTCTTGACCAACCAGAACGAAAAGCGGCAGCTATTGCAAGTCATCATCAATATGCAGTCTCAGCAAGATCCAGAGACAGCGCTCCTGCTGCTTGAACAGTATGCGCCAAACGATAGAGACCTGAAGCGTCAGGCACTCAATAATTTCGCACATCAAAATCCACTGGCTGCATTAGCAAGAGTGGAGTCCTGGGTCGCAGAAACAGGAAATTATGACATCATGAGCACGCTTGTCTCCAGCTGGATTCAGTCCGATGAGGTCGCGGCCCTCTCCTACGTGGACAGCATTCCAGCAAGCAATCGACCAGAGGTGCTCCGTGCCCTTTCCAGTGCCTACATCCGGCAATCACCAGAGGAAGGGATGGAATGGGTGCTGGGGCTGGACTCAGAGCTATCATCGACCCTTAAACGAACCGCTGTTAGCGCATTGATGCAGCACCCTGATGTCGCCGAGCGTTGGCTTTCGCGACTCGATACAGACCCGGAGATGCAGGCTAACCTGATGCTTCAGTTGTCAGGCGCTAAAGCCAGAAATGATCCGGCAGCAGCCTATCAGTGGCTTGACAGCCAAAAGGATTCGCCGAGTTATGATTCGGCGCGAGTTCATGTTTTTCAACAATGGGCGCAATCTGATCCTGAAAGTGTCGCATCTATTATCGAATCTGAGCCGGACAATCGATCGATCCGGACGGCTTTCAGCCAGACCGCAGGGCATTGGGCAACCCGGGACACCGAAGCCGCAGTTTCCTGGGTTAGGTCGCTGCCAGATTCCGACAATAAGAATGCAGCGATAGAAGGCATCGTCTCCTACGGAGCAGGCTATAAGGATCCCGGTCTAACGCTATCTCTTATAGATTCCCTACCGGACGATCAGGCAAAGAATTTACGATTCCAATTAGCGAATAACCTGCTTTACAGTCGGCCGGGTGATATCGAAACGATACTCGAAGAGCTACGTCTCGATCCGGAACAGCTTGCACAATTTAGAAACCTGCAAAAGCAGAGAGAGAGTCAGGTAACTGGAACAAGATATTGAAATATTCTGACAAAGGCACTTGCCCGCTCTTACGCCCAAATCAAGCGCCAGTGACATCTATATCATGCCATTAACTTGAGGCGGCATTGGTGGTTTAATGTCGTGTCACGATCCGGATAAACAACATGACAAGAACACTGATTCATGGCGGTAAGATATTCGATACCGCAACTCAAGTTTTCAAAGAAGGCGATCTTCTGATCCATGACGGTTTGATACAAAAAACCGGTAAATTTGAGCAAGACTCGGGTCTCCAGAGCGACGAGACAATCGACGCGAGCGGCATGTTTGTCACACCAGGATTGATTGATATGCATTGTCATATTTTCGATCATCCCCTGTTCAGAACAAAAAAACTTAACGCTGACCGGATCGGAGTCAACCAGGGTGTTACCTGCCTGGTCGATACGGGGTCCGCAGGACCGGGCACCATTGATGCCTTTAAAGAATTCGTGATAGATACGCAGAGTACCGGTGCATACGCACTGTGTAACATAGGCTCACCCGGACTACCGGGGATAGAAGGTGGGCACTCCGCCAAACCAGAACTGATATCTCTCTCCGGGACAGTCAAGGCAATCGAACGAAATCCCGAATGGATACTCGGGGTTAAGGTTCTTGCCTCATCAACGCACACAGGTCTGATGGGCATTGAAGCGGTAAAAATTGGGCGCAAGGCGGCGGCGCTCACTGGAACACCCCTGATGGTACATCTCGGCAATGCACCGCCTGTGATAGAAGAAATATTGGAGTTAATGAGACCTGGCGACATTCTGACACATGCGTACCACGGCAAGGTTGGCGGGGTGCTTGGTTATGGCGACAAAGTCATTCCAGAATTCAAAGCAGCAGTGGAAAGAGGCGTCATCATCGACATTGCCCACGGTCGTTCTTCGTTCTCGTTCGATACCTGTCAGAAGGCATTGGATCAGGGTATGCCCGTGCACACGATCAGCAGCGACCTGCACATGGGCAACATCAATCGCTATGTGGTTTCACTGGCGCGCACCATGTCCAAATTCCGAACCCTGGGACTCTCTCTTGAAGAGGTGGTGCAGGCAACGACGCAGGCACCTGCTCGTGCACTCGGACTCGATAAAAGGGGATTCGGCAATCTGGAAGTCGGCGAACAAGCGAATATCAGTATTTTCCGGGAAACTGACGCAGCACATGAACTAGAAGATTCTGAAGGTGTCATTCGACGCACCAATCATTGGATCGAACCGGTCTATAGTCTGGTCGGTGGTGAGCGACACATTGCTGGTGATGCAATCTAGGGGTTGGGTCACTTTCTCAATGTAAGGTCACTTTCTAACTGTAAGGACACTCTATATATAAGAGCACTCTCTATATATAAGAGCAACACTTGAAAGTAAAAACAGAATCCAGGAACCAAGACAAAATGGCAATCGTCACATGACAAAAATACGAGACATCATCAATGCAGCAGGAAAGATGACCGCACTGGGTGGTTCAGCTCAGTCCTCTTCTGTCGCGCAGGCACAGGCAGAAGCTGCAGGGCGCCATGTAGACCTTGCCGAACTCAGATCATTAGCGGGTGAGAGAATTGCGGGTATCACGGGTGCAGAAGCTGGCTGCATCACCACCGGTGCCGCGTCCGGTATTGCTCTCAGCATCGCTGCGCTTGTGACAGGCAACAACTTGAGCAAGGTACAACAACTGCCATTTACTGTAGAGGACCATCCCATTCTCCTGCAGGCAGGTCACGCTGTGAACTTCGGCGCGAGTATCGAACAAATGATCAATCTCGGTGGAGGACAGCCTTTTGTTATTGGCGATACAAATGCTGTACCAGAACGTCTACTTGTTGACACACTGGAATCTGGTCTCAAATTCTCTGGTTTCCTGTATGTGCAATCACATCACTGTGTTCAACAGAATATGATCTCACTAGAGCGCTGTATTGCCCTGTGTAAAGCGAATGATGTTCCCTTTGTTGTTGATGCCGCCGCTGAGGAAGATCTGAAACGCTATATTTCGGCTGGAGCAGACCTCGTTACCTATTCAGGTGGAAAAGCATTCTCTGGTCCAACCGTTGGGTTTATCGCTGGTCGACGGGATCTGATTGAATCTTGTGAGCTACAGTTTCGAGGAATCGGTCGCACCATGAAGGTCGGTAAAGAGCAGATTTTCGGTCTGTTGCAGACACTCGATGAATATCTCTCGCTGGACAAGAACGCACATAGTGAAGCACTAACAAAGCGAAACGCCAGGATCATCGACCAACTTACCGACATCGAACATTATAAGGTTTCACTAAAAGCGGATGAAGCGGGGCGGGGTTTCACAAGGGTGTCTGTTCAATCAGCCGACGGGCGTTTTCGTGTTCATGACCTGGCCCGTTTCCTTGCAGACGGTGACCCCAGTATCCGCACGCGTAATCATCATCTCGACGAAGGTATCCTGTTGATCGACCCGAGAGAGCTGAGCGAAGATCAGGCAACGCTAATTGCCCAGCGGCTAAAAGAATTTACGCCATAACAATATGATAGATGCTCAATGCAGAAGGATCATTGACCCCCCTCTCAATCAGCTCGCCAGACTGCTACACAGGAGTCCTGTTACGGCGAATCAGGTAACGATCGCAGGCTTTGTCATTGGCATATCGGCCATTCCACTGCTCGCACTTCACCTGTACATTCCAGCGCTCATCGTCATTATGATCAACCGGACAGCCGACGGTCTCGATGGCGCCATTGCTCGCGATCGTGGCATCACAGACACTGGAGGTTATCTGGACATCGTTCTGGATTTCATCTTCTATTCAGCGGTGATATTTGGCTTCTGTCTTGCACTGCCTGAACAGGCTGTCTATGGGGCATTTCTGATCTTTAGTTTTGTCGGCACTGGAACGTCGTTTTTGGCGTTGTCAATCTTTGCAGCCAAACGGTCGCTATCAACAAAGCTGCGAGGCAAAAAATCAATCTACTATCTCGGAGGTCTGGCCGAGGGATTCGAAACGATATGCTGTCTCCTCCTCATGTGTTTGTTTCCAGCCTGGTTCTGGTTGATTGCTTCCCTATTCAGTATCTTATGCTGGATCACGACAGTGACCCGTGTGATGACATCTGTTGAATTGTTGGCTCAGATAGATACCTGAATCTCGAACCCTGTCAAGTGAGCCCTGCGCATTCACCGATGCTGAAAACACCAATATTGCTATCCTGAGAGAATAAGAGATACTGGCGCAAGACAAACATATAAAAACAAACTCTCGGGGACCTGCAATGGACCTTATCGCACTGGGATACAGCTACAGCAGAATCATTCATGACTACTATGTCAGAAACTGGAAAGACGAGATGGGAAGCTCAAAGCTAACCATTTCCAGAAGAGCGGTTCTTTCCTATCATGAGAACACCAATTGCCAAAAGAATGTCGATCCTGTGTTCAAGATTCCCGACGATAAACTCGATATCGATAGCAGTGCAAAGCAGTGGGCGCATCAGATCGACAAGTTTTTCTCACCTTTTGAGACGGTCAAGCTACCCTACTCTTTCGGCGATTATCTTGTCATGGCACTGGACGAAGAATACCGCAAGCAATGCCTCATTGCACTGGATAGAAAACGTCGTACAATTGTTGGGGATATCGAACCAGGCGAACAAGAAACACGAGAGGGAGATGCATTGGCAAGCCTCCAGATCACCATCAAAGAAACATCAGAAGCGATACAACATCTTGTTGCTCTTGCCCCCGGCGGTCTGGGTGATGACTCTGATCAGGCGCTTCTTCGTGGACGCCAGGAAATCATTGAAGCCATTAGCGCAATGCAGACTGATTTAAAACAATTGAACCAGGAGTTGACCAGCCGGGATATTGAGATCGTGTCCTAGCAGGATCCTGGAAAAGTCGAGTTTATCGCCCGACTATGGACAAAATATAGGCAAAAAAAAGCCGGAACCCTGAGGAACCGGCGAGTTGGGGGATTCTGTATAACTGCCAAAGGCAAGCCTTAATCAAACTGACCAAGCAGGGTGCTGAAAAAGGAACTGTTAGGTGCAAGGCAAGGCGAAATATGCTGAGAAAGCGGAGTTTACATGCAGTAAATAAGCATTTCGAAGCAAATTTCAACGCCGAATTGTGCCAACAGGTGCTTTTTCAGCACCCTGCTAGGGTAAAGAGCCAATATTTGTGACCAACATCAAAAGAAAAACAAGAAAAAACAATAGGCTATATAGATTCATCTTCAAAAATTCAGGGCGTTTCATTGATCATTTTCTCGTTGGCGTTCTTGTGTCAGTACGCTGGGTTAATTGAGTTGTTTGCTGTGTTAAAGGCCACATTACGCCGATTCGACCAATCATCAATGGAATGCCTTACCTATGTGTTTTTATCCAGTAGACGGGGTAAGATGAAATTCACGCCTGAATCAGATTAATACGCAATTGAAGGAAAAGTTCACGCATGAATAAGCTGTCTATCTTGCCTCTGGTCCCCGTCGCCCTATCCCTGCTGGTTTCATGCACAAGTACCAAAAATCGCCCCGATAGAGAACTCAATGCACTGATTATCCAGGCCGACTTTGCGGGGCTGGTCATGGCGGGTGTTGCCTATTCGGTGAATGAGAACCTTGACATATTCAATATCAGACCGCTGATCAATCTCTATGACATAGCAGAAGCCAGCGCCAGCCTGGAATACAACGCCCAGACCTGGCCTGGTGGGACAGTATTTGTCTCTGTGGTTGACCCCGGCGTCGGCACACCCAGAAAATCTGTGGTGCTCAAAACAAAAACAGGGCTCTACTTTGTCAGCCCCGACAATGGATCCCTGTCCGGCCCGGCACAACGCTACGGAATTGACGCCGTACGTGAAATAGATGAGTCAGTTAACCGGCGACCCAATACTGACTGGTCCCATACCTTTCACGGGCGGGATGTCTACTCCTATACCGGCGCCAGGCTCGCTGCAGGTACCATCAATTTTGAAGAGGTAGGACCACTACTCGACCCTGAAGTCATGTTACTGGAAGTGTCAAAGGGAAAGTTTGAACACGGTACGCTAATCGGGCTCATTACTGGCGGCACGGGTCGCCTGGGTAATGTTTCACTCAATATCGACCGCCATCTATTCAAACAACTCAGCGCCGAATTCGGTGAAATGCTCAAGGTCACAATCAGCCAAAAAGAAAAGACCGTTTGGGAGGGTACAGTCCCCTATGCACGATCATTCGGTTCGGTTGAAGTCGGTCAAAATCTATTGTTCATCAATTCAAGCGGCGAGGTAAGCATCGCGATTAATCAGGGCAGCTTTGCCAGCAAATATGGTATCGGCTCCGGCAGCGATTGGCATATCACTATCCATAAACAATAAGCAGTGAACTCGATGAAATGCGCCACCTGCACCGATACAGAGATGGTGTTGCTGTTCACAAGACAGAGCGTTGAAGTCGACCAGTGCCCTGAATGTAAAAGTATCTGGCTCGACGAAGGTGAGATATTTCACTTCACACGACACCCAAAAGTAATCGCCCGGAAACTTGAGGCGGCAGAAGCGCACTGCAAAGAGAACGATATCAAGTCTCCCGTCAGCGATTCAATGATGAATACCATCATCTACGATTTGGAGATCAAAATTTCTCAATGTCCCGACTCCCATGGGCTCTGGTTCACACAGGGACAACTCAAAGCACTTCTCGCCCGGGAAAAACGCCTGCAACTGGAATTCACTGAACTAAACGACAAGAAGGCAGAAAAGAGGGCAGAAAGAAACCCAGAAAAAAAGACAACCGGTCATAAAAAGAGTGTTGATTCAGAAGAATTCAAAGCAAAACCTGCACCGCCCCTCAAAGCACTTCCTAATTTATTTTCAGGTTCACTGTTCACGCTAGGTGGCCTGTACGGATTGATGACACTCGTGTTTATTGTTGCGGTGGAGTTCGGCGGTATCAGTGTGTCATTTGCCCTTAAAGCCGCCGCCTTTCTGCTGACCATTCAATTCATCTTCAGCCCCTGGATTATGGATCTGTCCTTGCGCTGGCTTTATAAAATGAAGTTTATCGAGTTTGAAGATCTGCCAGAGAGTTCCAAAATTTTCATTAAAAAACTCTGCAAGGAAAAGAAGCTTGCCACACCCCGCTTCGGGGTTATTAATGATGGCGCTCCCCAGGCGTTTACCTACGGGCACATTCCGGGAAACGCAAGAATTGTCCTGTCAGCAGGCATTTTTGATCTGTTAGACGAAGATGAAGTCAATGCTGTTATCGCCCATGAGATTGGCCACGCGGTGCACTGGGACATGCTGGTCATGACCCTGGCGCAACT
>CAZAZB010000083.1:0-1441 GCA_964489485.1 uncultured Pseudomonadales bacterium
AGGCGTTTGGCTGTTGCTGAATCACTTTCGGCAATATTCTCACTCAATGCCGGAATACCCCAGGTGGTTGCTAGACCTTCAACGTCATAGGCCTCTTTGATTGTCATGGGCAAGCCATGAAGCGGGCCGAGATCAATTCCCATTGCCAATGCTGTATCCGCCGCCTTTGCAGCATCTCGTGCCCTGTCGAAATCGCGAACAACAACAGCGTTGATCTCACCATCGTATTTCTCGATCCTGCCAATATATAAGTCTGTCAGTTCGACCGCGCTGGCTTGCTTATTCTTGATCGCAGCGACGAGTTCCGTAGCAGAGGAAAATGCATAGTCGGTCATATCTTAAACTCCAGGTGAATCGCTATTGTCAACGCCACCGTCCGGATGATTCTTGAGGTTCGCATGGTCGTTACCGGACTTGTTTCGTTGAATTTTTTTGATCGATCGTTGCTTTGTACCAATGGCTAATGTGTTAAAAGTTCATACGCTACTATTGGATTCTTCAATCGTGGCCGTGGCAATCTGTAAACCAACCAACCGCGCGATAACCACTGCGATATAGATTTGACCGAATAAAGATTGGGCAATAACGAGTGCACGCGCAATACCTGTTGCCGGGGTAATTTCACCATATCCTAATGTTGTCTGTGTCACGTAACTAAAGTAGATAAGCTCCTGCATCAGTGCAGTTGCGGATTCGCGCGTGGCAACGAGTTCAATTTGCAGGTTTATCGCAAGGGGATCAAGCATCACCACCGCAAAGTAAATCAATGCCCAGGTCATTCCGGTGAGGAGATACAAGCAGATTGCGGCGGAAATAATATTTGCATCAACTTGTCGCGCGGCAATGAGATATTTAAAAATGTGATAAACAATATAGCTGAAAAACAGGATCTTAAAAAAGGAATAGGCGAGTAGCTGCGACTGTTCGGATGCAAACCAGACAGGTGCCCAGTCGGTAACGATAGTTGGCAGGGCAAGTAATAATCCGACAACAAAGTCTTTTCTGCGATACACAACAATGTAGAGACAAGCAACAAGCGTCAGGGTGGATAAAAACCGCGAGACAAAGATATCTGTTTCCCCGTAAAACGAACCCGGAATAAAAATCAACAGAACGAAACTACCCAGTAACATTTGAAAGCTGAACCGTGGTTCTCTGATACCTGGACTCATCTGGATATATTCCTGCGTTACCAACCTAGTGGCATGATCTTGGGTCATGGATACAAACGAGATCTCACAGCGATCGTTTGTAGGGTGCTGCCAGTTTACTTAACTCTTTCGAGGTTCCCTAGAAAAATCCATCCAGATCGAAAACATCTACCTTGGCAGAGAACCTCTTTTCCGGGAATTATCTAATCATATCCATCAGCATCCTCCTCCTCCACCTCTACCTCGGTGAACTGTTCGAGCAGATTGATGGCCAGGCCAACATAGTCACT
>CAZAZB010000083.1:1541-12376 GCA_964489485.1 uncultured Pseudomonadales bacterium
GATGCGCTACCTTCACACTTTCCTTACATCCAACCTCACATCCCCTCTCACATCCTAATAATTCCGCGTCTAACGACGAATAGAACGACCAGGCAGTCAAATTGCCTTTGCCGGAAATTGCTGTCAGAGTGATGCCTTAAATAACACACCCTTAAACCAGATTGACATGCAATATCAACGCGACAATATCTTAGCCATGACCGGTTATGTTTCAGGTGAGCAACCGGATGATGATGACACAATCAAGCTCAATACCAACGAAAACCCCTATCCCCCAGCACCAGAAATTCAGCAAGTTCTAGATGATTTTCATCTTGATTCGCTACGACGATACCCGCCACCCATGGCAGATCATTTTCGCCGACTCGCGGCCAACTTACATGGTGTAGCGACAGAGAACATTATCGCCACACGGGGCGGAGATGAACTGCTTCGACTTCTAATCACGACCTTCGTCAATCCGGGTGAATCCATTGGAATGACGAATCCAACCTACTCTCTTTACCCTGTACTGGCCCAGATTCAAGATTGTCCTGTCACCAAAATAGAACTCAATGAAGATTGGACACTGGCATCGGATTTCGCAGAAAGAATTAACGCAGCAGGATGCACGCTAACCTTCCTGGTGAATCCTCATGCGCCCTCTGGTAAATTGTTAGCCGTTGAAGATATTGCGAGGCTTGCCTCAAGTTTGGATTCGGTTCTACTGATCGACGAAGCCTATATCGATTTTGTACAAGATCCTTATGATCTGATTCCGCTAATATTCAAGCACGATAACCTGGTCATATTGCGTACTTTGAGTAAAGGTTATTCATTGGCCGGATTGCGATTTGGATATGGAATTGGTCCAGCTGAACTCATTAAACCAATGTTGGAGAAAACCAGGGATAGTTATAATCTCGACTTGCTGAGCCAGAAGATTGCAGAAGCCGCGATAGCCAATCATCGGTATGCTATGTCAAATTGTCATAAGGTCATCGCAGAACGTAAACGCCTAAAAGAAGCATTAACAAGCATGGGTTTAGAGGTCGAATCATCACAGGCTAATTTTTTACTCGTCTCGGTTCATGGGGATAATGAGCCCGCTAATTTTCCATCTGCAAATACTCTCTATCGTCAGCTAAAAGACCATGGCATACTCGTACGCTACTTTCCCGAAAAGCGACTCAGAAACAAGCTGCGAATTACCGTCGGCACGCCTCAGGAAAACGATAGATTACTCAGTACTCTTAATGTTCTACTGATCTGAGTTCCTTATCAGATCTCTTTATCAGAATTCGTGATCAGAACTCGTGATCAGAGCTAACCATCAGATCTATTGGTCTAATCCATCTTTTAACCCATCACCTTCGCTGTTATAAAGGATTCTATGTCTATTATTGTCATGATTAACCTGCTGATTTACGTCGGGCTTATCTTCGTGCTGACCCGATTAACAGCGCGCGGCTTGTCTTTATCTCAAAGAGTCTTGACTGGACTCCTGGTGGGCGCTGCTGCGGGCCTCTCCATGCAGTTTATCTACAGCGGTAACATTGAAGTAATACCCGCCACACTCGAATGGAGCAATATTGTTGGCAGTGGCTATGTCAGCCTGCTGAAGATGATTGTGATGCCACTGATACTCGTCTCTATGATCGCCGCCGTTGTTCGAATGGAAGAAATTGCAACACTTGGCAAGATCGGTGCCATGGTGATTGGAATATTGATAGCGACAACCATGATCGCCGCATTGGTCGGCATTAGCGTCACTAATCTTTTTGGTCTGACGGCAGAGGGGCTTACCCAGGGAGCGAGGGAACTAGCCAGGGCAGAAGCGCTGGAAATAAGTCAGGGTACTGTCAGTGAACTTAGCTTTCCACAAATCATTATTAGCTTCATACCCCAGAACATATTCAGTGACCTGGCAGGCATGCGACCGACTTCGATCATATCGGTTGTCATCTTTGGCATCCTGACCGGGATCGCTGGTTTGGCGATGACGCGTGATGAGCCAGAACAGGGCGAGCAATTCAAGAATTTTGTATTGGTCGCCCAGACGCTGGTTCTGAAACTTGTCCGAATGGTCATCAACTTAACCCCTTATGGCGTCCTCTCCCTCATGATGAAAGTGACCGCCGGGTCCAATGGTAGTGACATCATGGACCTACTTGGATTTATGCTTGCGTCCTATCTCGCCATTAGCATTATGTTTGTCATACATGGTCTCCTGCTGACATCATTTGGTGTCAATGCGCTCTGGTATTTTAAGAAGGTCTGGCCGGTTTTGACATTTGCATTTACGTCCCGCAGCTCCGCGGCGACCATTCCACTGAATGTGGAAACACAGATAGATGATCTCGGAAACCACCCTTCTGTTGCCAATTTTTCTGCAACTTTTGGCTCGACAATTGGCCAGAACGGTTGTGCCGGTATTTATCCTGCCATGCTTGCCGTGATGATCGCACCGACCATGGGCGTGGATCCTCTTGAGATAAGTTTCATCGTCACGCTGATGGGTATCGTTGCAATCAGTTCCTTTGGCGTTGCGGGTGTCGGTGGCGGCGCAACCTTCGCAGCACTGATGGTATTGCCTGCACTTGGCTTTCCCATCGCCCTGGCCGCCTTGCTCATTTCGATTGAGCCTTTGATAGACATGGCAAGAACCGCACTGAACGTCAATGGAGCCATGACCGCAGGTACTATTACGAGTCGTGTACTGCATCTGGAGGAGTCGACGCTGGCAGATACAGTGGATATCGAAAACCACAAGGAAAACCAGACTAAAAGTTGAGAGATCAATGGTTACCGTTGAAATTGACGACGAGTCCCATACTGGGCAAATAGTTCTACAGCCAAATTATTCCTGGTCGTGGCAGCTCAACCTGTACCTGCTCTACACCCTAATGGGGATATCCTTCTCTATCGGTGTCGCATTTCTCTTCATGGGTGCATGGGTCATCTTGCCCTATTCGATCCTGGAAATGCTTTTCCTGCTCATCTGTATGTACTATTGCGTCTTGCAGTGCAGCAAGCTCGAAGTCATTACTGTCTCGCAACATGATGTTCGTATTGAGAAAGGTATTCGCCGTCCATCTGAGCGTTGGGACTACAAAAGGTTATGGGCAAAATTTCTTGTCCAGCCACCGAAACACCCATGGGACCCTGCTATCGTCAGTATTCGTTCCCATGGAAATGAGCTGGAGATTGGAAGTTTCCTTAATCGTCGCGACAAGCAGGAATTGATCGCACAACTGAAAAGAGTGGTGCCTGCTTAATCTTGCGCAGGCATTTCAAGGTGCCGTCTAACCGATATCGCGAATCAAACCTTCCTGGGCGATCGACGCGATCAGCTTCCCCTCTCGGCTATACATGGTGCCGCGATTGAAACCTCGTGCACCACCCGATGCCGGGCTATCCTGGCAGAACAAAATCCATTCATCGAAGCGGAAATCACGGTGGAACCACATGGCATGGTCCAGGCTAGCCGTCATCATTCCTGTCATAAAAGACTTGCCGTGTGGCAACAGGCAGGTGCCGAGAATACCCATATCAGAAGCATAGGCCAGTAGACACTGATGCATAGCCATATCATCGGGCAGCGGCTCCCTTGCTCGAATCCAGACATTGGCGACAGGTTCGCTCTTAACCGGATTCATAAAGTCGAAGGATTCAACTCTTTTTAGTTCAATGGGTCTATCCCTGTTCAGCATCTCCTTGATATAAACCGGTAGTTCGCCTTTGAATTCTTTTGCTCTGCGTCTGGCAATTTCTTCTTCGTTTGGAAGTTCATCCGGGTCAGGTACATCCGGCATGGTGTTTTGATGGCTTAATCCTTCTTCGACAACCTGAAATGAAGCCGACATGTTAAAGATTGCCTCCCCGCGCTGGATAGCGACGACCCTGCGTGTGGTAAAACTACGCCCATCCCTGATTCTGTCAACTTCATAGACAATCGGGATTGAAGGATCTCCCGGACGCAGGAAATAACCATGCAATGAATGACAGGGGCGGTCCTCAATCGTCCGAAGAGCAGCAATAAGTGCCTGGCCGATGACCAGTCCACCAAAGACCCTGGGAAAGGTGGTTGATTCACTGGTTCCCCGGAAGAGATTGGTTTCGATCTGTTCAAGACCAAGATGGTCCAGCAACACCTGTTGGGAGCTACTCATGGCACATTCTCATATTTTCAAAGCCGCGCAGCATCACCCTCTAAAGCCAAAATTGCAACAGCAAATTAACAGGTTATTCAGCTGAGATATCTTAGATTGATTCAGAAATGTAGAATGGATTGGACCCATCCGGACTAACGATGCCAAAAGCGCCTTTCCAGTTCCCGGGTAAGGGCAATTTTTCGAATGCCGCCCTCCCCCAACCAGATGGAAATAGCACCTTCGTTCGCTGTGTTTAACACCCGGACATTTCTCCGCCGGTACCTTTTAACAACCTCCGGATCTGGATGGCTAAAGCGATTCTGGAAGGCCGACGATATGACCGCCGTATTGACCTGCACAAGGTTGACGAAACCAATGGTAGATGATGTACGGCTGCCGTGATGAGGAACAGAAATAACATCCAACGCTTCCTTGTGAGCATCTCCTTGAATCCTTTTTCCCAGTATCTTCTGCAGATTGCCTTCTGCTCTGGCTTCTATGTCACCGGTCAAGAGAATCCCCCATTGATCGCTCGTAACCAACAAAAGGCATGACGTATCATTGCCCTGCAAGGTGCCGCCGGAAGCACTAAACAGAGTAAATTTGATGTCATCTATCTCCCAGGTAACCGGTACATCGCATCGACGATATTTTTCAAATGTAGGTGCAACAATATTGTCAATTGGAAAATTCTTTATCATGGCATTCATCCCCCCTGCGTGATCGTTGTCACCATGGCTAATAATCATCGCATTCAACCGGTCAACACCAAGCCGATGCAGCAAAGGTGAGACGATTCTTTCCCCACTATCAAATCGGCTGCCAAAGCGAGGACCAGCGTCATAAAGCCAGTTTGAATTTTCCGTTTGGATGAGCACACTCAAACCCTGACCAACATCGATAAATGTTACCCGGATATCCGCATCACTCTCGAGAAGTTGCTTATTGAATACTGGCAGAATCGCAAAGATCCCCACCCATCTGGGTGATAATCCCCTGGGCATTATGAACATCAGCGCACCGACAAGTGAGATCATGAAAAGAAATACAGAACCAGGCGCAGCACCATGAAAAACCCAATCAAACTCTGCAAAACGACTGATGCCGATCCAGATTACACTCAAACTTTGTTCCGCCATTAGCAGGCATAGGTCAGAGACTGTAGGCAGGAATGGCATGAAGAATACAAACAATAGCAAGAAGGGGATAACTGCCAGGCTAACCAATGGGATGGCGAAAATATTCACCACAAACGCGATTAACGAGACCTGGAAGACCAAATGCAGTAGCAGCGGAAACATCGCCAATGTAACGACCCACTGGGTCCTGATTGCGGCGATGAAGAGCTTCAAGTAACGATGCTCTTTTATGCCAGGCACCTGTCTGCCGGTAAAGGCATAGATCAAACTAAACACTGCACCAAATGACAACCAGAACCCGGCAGACAATGCAGCGAATGGCTGCAGCAGAATGACACCCAGTAAAGAAATACAAAACAACAGCCTAATAGGGAGCTTTCGGTCCAGGTAGATGGCCAGAAATAGCACTGATGTCATCATCAATGCCCTCTGTACAGGCAAACCAAACCCAGCAAGTGCGCCATAACCAATTACCAGAATCAACGTCACCAGACTGGATAGGCGCACATTCACAGACAGCAGGATGAGAAGACGATAGATCATCGCGGCGACCAATCCAACATGAAGCCCGGAAATGATCAAAAGATGGTTCGTGCCTGTTTTTGTCAGCGTGGACCATTCTTCAGATGAAATTTGCCTGGTCTCGCCAATCGTCAAGGCGATAAGCAAACCTTTCACCGAAGAGTCTTTCAGGCGTTGTTCCATTCGATTTCGAAGCCACGATCTTAGCCGGTGTATATGCGCAATTCCTGGAGGACCCTCTCGCAAAACCAGACCTTGATCTGCGCTCAGATAACCTCTGGCGAGAATTCCCTGTGCGAATGACCAGCCTTCATAATCAAAAAGACCAGGGTTCAAACTTCCGCCGGGTCGTGACAATTTGATGGTGAGTCGATAGTAGGCGCCAGGAGACACTTCCACAGGTGCTCGATACCAGGAAATGGCCGCCAGCCCCTGCCATGACTCTGTTGCATGTTCGATGGAATCTATGCGAAAACGAAACTGTGCAATGCCCTGATTGACAGAGGGAAGGCTTACAACCTGACCAATCACATTTAGCTTTTCGTTCGTCACATCAACAGGCGGCCAGGCGCTGATTCTTTGCGCACCATGGGCGAGTGCAAACAGCAATCCAAGACTTCCTGCACTAATCAAACGCGAATACCTTTGGCTAAGCCCATATATTGCAATGGGCAAAATGAACCAGAATGGTGCAACTTCAGGCAGTATCGGAAGCCGGGTGACAAGCAGGTTCGCCATGACAAAGCTGATGATGGCGAGGTTCATGGATGGTATTTGAAACGATGGCCCGACGTCTCACCAGTGGCATTGTCCTAAAAGTTGATGAGATATCGGCGCTTCCCAAAACTATTTTTGTTAGCCGCAGTAGCGCATAATAGGAACTGCGACTTAGTCACTGCAACATAGTCACTGCATCATAGTCACTGCGACTTAGTCACTGCGACACGGTAAACCACAAGCGTCACTCACAAGCATGCCATACAAGAAACACCTTCCAACCCGTGAACACCTACGCGAAATCAAATCTCTACGATTTCTCGGGGGGAAGATCTTCGAACCTAACCTCTGGCACTTCAATCGACATTCAGTCTCCTATGCCGCTCTGATTGGCGGTATATGCTGTTTTCTGCCGATTCCTTTCCAGATGATCCCCTGTGTGATCTTGTGCATCATCATTCGCTGTAATGTGCCCCTTTCCATTGCAATTGTCTGGATCAGCAACCCGCTAACCATGCCGCCCATGATGTACTTCGCCTATCGGGTCGGGCTCTCGATCCTGGGTGAAACCAGTCAGTTGGAATCCATTGATATGAGCATCGAGTGGTTAACTTCCCAGATTGCCATGGTGTGGCAACCACTATTACTCGGCGCACTGGTCTGTGGTTTTATCATGGGTATATCGGGGTTTGTTAGCGTTCGTCTTTATTGGCGATGGAAGATCAGTCGCTACTGGCGCAAACGTCGGGCACGCATGAGTATCCCTAAGCAAAATAACCAGGAAATGTCTGATTAAGCGCTCTATTCGCCGCGCAAGACACTCGCCGGGTCTCGTGTGGCTGCCCTCCAGGCAGGATAAAGGGTGGCGAGAAAACTAATGGATAGTGTTACCAGAATGATAAGCACAATATCGCCAGCACGGACGTCAGAAGGGACAGAGTCGAAATAGGTTCCCGCAAGCATTCGACTACCCGTCAACCCCTCGAAAAATCCGACAACTTCTGTGATATTGAACGCAAGAATCAATCCAAGGATACTGCCAATCAGAACACCGGCAAGCCCGATGACAGCTCCCTGGATCATAAAAATCTGCATGACAGACGACGGTGGCAAGCCAAAGGTTCTGAGCACTGCGATGTCTTTTTGTTTGTCCTTTACCATCATGCTAAGACTGGACACGATATTGAACGCCGCAATCGCAACGATCAACGACAACAAAACAAACATCATAATTTTTTCCATTTTCACTGTTTCAAAAAAATCGCCATATTGTTCTGTCCAATCTGTTGAACGATCGACAGCATGAGATGCAGCCGAATCGCCGCTTGTATAGTCGGCGCGGACACGAGGCGCGTCAAATACATTGGTCAGTCGCAGCCTGGTATTTATCTCGGAAGTCGAAAGAACACGCTGAAGGGTTTGATAGTTAACAAGAGCGAGCCGATAGTCGACTTCTGAATCCAGCTCAAAAGTTCCCACCAGCCTAAATTTTGAGATTATTGGAGCAACACTATTGCCATCTCTGGTTGGCTCGGGAATGACAAGCACGAGCTGGTCGCCGATCATTACACCGAGGCGATAAGCAAGTGGTCGCCCAATAATGATCCCCTGTGTTGTTTGTGCGAGCGCTGCCATTGTCCCCTCTACCATGTAGTCAGGCAAAACAGACATATCTGGTTCCTTATGGCTGTCGATCCCGTAGAGCGAAACTAACTTGCTACTATCCCCGTCAAGGATCAAACCACTGCGCATTAGGAAAGGGGCAATGGCAGCTATCCGCTCATCAGACTGGACAAGGTCAGAGCTCACCACACCCGGTAGCACCACATGTGGAACCACCCCCAGAATTCTCCGCTTCAATTCAGAATCGAATCCATTCATCACCGACACGACAACGATGAGTGCAATGACCCCAAGCACCATGCCAATGAGAGAAATGAGAGAAATAAATGACAGGAAACTATTGTCGGAAGAGCGCTTCCCGGATAGACCGGAGTACCTTACTCCGACGAACATCGATACGTTCACAGGTCATTCTTCCCATCGGGGTCGCCAATAATGTCCGCTACGAGTGCGCCATTGTGTAGGATCAACTTCCTGTCCATTCTGTCCGCAAGCCCGGTGTTGTGAGTAACGATGACAAAGGACATATCCAGTTCGTTGCTTAGATCGACGATCAACTGGTTGACCCCCTCAGCAGTTTTTTCGTCCAGGTTTCCTGTTGGTTCATCTGCAAGAACGCATCTAGGTTTCGACACCAGCGCCCTGGCAATGGCCACCCTCTGCCGTTCCCCACCGGACAATTGGCCCGGTTTGTGATTGAATCTTGCAGCCAGCCCAACCCGGGTTAAAAGCGCTTCGGCCACTCGCGCGGCATCTTGTCCATCCATGCCTCCAATCAACAAAGGCATGGCGACATTTTCAGTTGCCGTAAACTCTGCCATTAAATAATGAAATTGATAAACAAAGCCCAGCGTTTGATTTCGTATCCTGCAGAGCGAGTTTTCATCTAGCGCAGCAATATCATCACCACCAATTAGAATCTGTCCCTGATCGGGCTTGTCCAGTCCAGCCAGCAGGTGGAGCAAGGTGCTTTTGCCACTCCCTGATAGACCAACAATGGCAACACGCTCTCCTGCTAACACCTCAAGGCTAATGCCGTCCAGGACTTTAATTTCACTCTCGCCCTGTCCAAAAGACTTGTGCAATCCTGAGGCACTGATAACGGCCTTATCGGTCATGGCTACTTCCAACTCGTCTATCCTTCATGCTTACCCTTCATGCTTATCCTTCATAGTGCAGTGTCTCAATAGTATTGGCTTTTGCTGCACGCGTTGCAGGATAAATCGTTGCGACCAGACAGATAAGAAATGAGACCACCGCAATCACCAATAGATCCGCCATTAGCACTCTTGTAGGCAGGTACTGAATGAAGTATTCGTCCATCAGACCCAACCCCAACTTGTCATCAATAAAAAGATAAATATCACCCAGCCATATTGCGACAAGGCTGCCCAACAAAATACCAATGGTGATACCGATGATGCCCACGAAAATACCATGCAATATGAATATCCTTCGGATGGACGAAGGTGATGCACCCATCGTACGCAATATGGCAATGTCTGATCGTTTATCCTGCACGGTCATCATCAGGTTGGAGACAACATTAAATGCAGCAACCGCAACAAGCATCAATAACAATAAAAACATTGTCGTTTTCTGCATCTGTATGGCGTCATAAAGATTCCCGTGACGCCGCATCCAGCTAATAGCGTAAAGATCAACATTGGATTCCTGCAATATCAACTCGTGTAGTACACGCGGCGCATCAAACAGGTCTGCAACTTTAATTCGCAACCCATCAATACTTTTCTGCCGTTTGATTCTCTTTGCATCTTCAATATTGAGATACAGCTGGGACTGATCCAGATCAGAGCCGACTTTAAAGAGTCCTGAAACGGTTAATCGTTTCATGGTCGGCACAGGTCCCGCGAGGCTAAATCTTAGATCCGGTAGCACAAGGGTTAACTTATCTCCCAGACTCAACCCCAATTTTCGTGCCAAACGCTCACCAAGCACCACCTTGTAGCCACGTGAGCGAAGGGATTCCAGACTTCCTTCCACAAAATAGTTCTGCACAATTGAAACAGTGGGTTCGACCTGCGGATCAATTCCGGTGAAGGCAATACCAGCCAAATTACCATTGGCGACAGCCAGTCCATTGCCCTCAACGATAGGTGCAACGCCAACTACATCTCTATGCGCGAGCCATCGCTGCGCCAACAAACCCCAGCCTGAACCAGTCGCCTTTTCACCCGCACCCTTGAGGGTTGAGCTGTCCGCATAGGCTAATTCACTGCTTCTCGAATAGATAACGCCATGAGGAACAACACCCAGAACACGCTGCCGGAGTTCCTGTTCAAATCCGTTCATCACCGACACAACAATCACAAGCACTGCGACACCCAGAACCAAACCTGAAATTGAAATGAAGGACATAAATGAAACCAGGTCATCCGAGGTCGTTGATATCGAGTATCGGGAGGCAACGAATAAACGCCAGTCTTTGAATTTCATTTACTCACACGAATAGTTAGAGGCAATCTGCTGGCACATTGAATCATGAATCGCCATGGGATTCACAAATCCTGTGTAGAGTTTCGAGCTTAAAGCATCAATAAGATACAATAGCGTTTTGATTCTGGTGGAAAACCGCAAAATGATAGTGATACTGCACCCCAATACTGATAAACAATCGAATGAATATCAGGAAACCATGTCTTTTCTGGATAATCTTCCAAACATCAGCATCCGGCACCAT
>CAZAZB010000084.1:0-12266 GCA_964489485.1 uncultured Pseudomonadales bacterium
TACTGGATAATCTACCACGCAATGAGGAGTTCAACTGGGTGGAACATGTATCGGTCGAACTCACGGGTCAAATGCTGGCGACGCTCTTTGATGTTCCCCAGGAAGACAGATTAAAGCTGGTTTACTGGTCCGATACCGTGGCAAATTTGTCTGACCCGGAGGTCTTTGAAAACCCGGAGGAAGGGTTTCACGTGCTATTTGAGTGCCTTGCCTACTTCACCGAATACTATGAGGCACGCAAGAAAGAACCCGCAAAGTTCGATTTGATATCAATGCTTGCCCATGACCCGTCAACCAACAACATGTCGCCCCAGGAGTTGCTCGGCAACATCATTCTGCTGATCGTGGGTGGCAATGACACCACGCGCAATTCAATTTCGGGTGGTGTACTGGCACTGAATCAAAATCCCGACCAGTACGAGAAGTTACTACAAAATCCAGGGCTCATTCCGAAAATGATCCCGGAAATTATTCGTTGGCAAACGCCACTTGCGCACATGGCACGTACAGCGTTGATGGATACAGAACTTGGCGGCAAGCAGATAAAGAAAGGTGATCGTGTTGCCATGTGGTACATCTCCGGTAACCGGGATGAAGACTATATCGAGAATGCAGATAAATTCATTATTGACCGGGCAAACCCTCGTACCCACACCTCGTTTGGATATGGTGTGCATCGCTGTGTTGGCAATCGCCTCGCCGAGATGCAGCTTCGTGTCACCTGGGAAGAAATCAACAAACGCTTCTCAAAAGTCGAGGTGACGGGAGATCCCGTTCTGCAAAAGTCCAACTTCGTGCATGGTATTCGAGAGCTGCCGGTGACGCTTCGCGACTAGCGCCAGCCACAAAGAAACCACACAGACTACCTGTTAGGGAACGTCTGATTAAGTTCGATCGATAAAGAGCTCGGCGCGATGCTAACGCCGACTCACCCAAAACGTGATAGTCATTTTAGCTATTTGTGACACTTCTGTGATGACTCACATCATCACAAGAAGGCAACCTACACGACTTCGAAATACCGAAGTCAACCACTGTAGGAGAATGTCATGAATAAGTTATTTACCCTCGCAATCGCAGCGCTGCTGTCGAGCCCGCTCTACGCTGCGGATCTGAATGTCAGTATTGTGAACCTCACCAGAGGTTCATATTTCACACCCCTGCTTGTCGCAGCCCACCCGGACACCATGACGTTGTTCACCACCGGTGGCCAGGCGAGTACCGGTCTGCAGGAAATGGCAGAAGGTGGTGCTATCGCCACGCTGGTCTCTGACCTGACAACAGCAAATGCAACAATTGTTGAAAACCCGGCTGCAGGCCTGCTTGGTCCAGGCGAAACGACGACATCATCACTCAATACTGATAACAACCCTGAGAATACTGAATTATCAGTGGTCGCCATGGTGCTACCTACCAATGACGGCTTTCTGGGGCTGAACAGCATAACGGTTCCAACCGCACCAGGAATCTACACCTACGACGTTGATGCATACGATGCAGGAACCGAGGCAAATGACGAGATACGTGGCAGTGGAGCAGCGGGCGTACCCGGCTTTCCTTTTCCCGGCCCAGTGGGCACATCATCCGGAATGAATGGAACTGGCATTAACGCGACTGCTGAGGGATTTATCCACATTCACAGAAATGTACTCGGTGATACCGATGCCAATGCCGGTGTTAGCGATATCGTTAGCACAACCCAGCGCTGGCTGAATCCAGTGGCGCGTGTCATCGTCACTGTCAACTAGGAGAACTGAAAATGAAATATTTCCACAGTTTTCCGCTGCTATCTATTCTTGCCCTTAGTACATTGCTCACTGCCTGCGATAGCAATAATAACAATGGCGTCGCAACACCAACACCGGCGCCAATAACGCCACCCGTGTTGTTCACATACCAGGTGGAGGTGATCAACCTGACGGCAGGTCAAATATTTTCACCCATCGCTCTGGTTGCTCATGATGATCGCTATCAGGCATTTAACGTGGGCGAAGTCGCGACGACTGGCGTCGAGATACTCGCTGAGGATGGTGACAACACCGAATTCCTGAACGAGGCTAGTATGTCAGAGGGTATTCGGATAACCATGAGTGCAGATGGTCCGACCATGCCTGGCATCACCGCAGTCTTCCTCGTCTCCATTGAGGAAGACGAGGTTCCTGGCACGATGATTAGCCTGGCAACCATGTTAATCAACACGAATGATGCAATGACTGCAGCCCTTGGGCTTAATGTAGAAGACTTAACAGTGGGTGAAACATTTGCTGTCACTACAATTTCTTATGACGCTGGCACCGAGGCAAATTCCGAGGCACCTGGAACAATACCCGGGCCGGCAGATGGTGGCGAAGGGTTTAACGCAGTGCGCGATGACGTGATGGATATCATTCGGGGTCACAGCGGTGTAGTGACATCGGATGATGGACTGGCCAGTTCTACCTTGAATCAACTTCACCGCTGGGACAATCCTGTCGCTCGCGTCACGGTATCGCGCATACAGTAATAGCGATAACATGTTAGTTCACGTCTTCTATCAACAAAATCATGACTAACCATGACTAAAAAGGTTCAGGCATCTTTCACTCAACCTTTGGAGCAGTGCCGGATTCTAATCATCGAAGATGAAGTTGATATCGCAGAACTGATTGCACTTCATCTGAACGATGTTTATGAACATGTCGAACTGTGCCACGACGGAACGGAAGGTTTAGCGATCGCTCGCGCCGAAGACTGGGATCTGATTCTTCTGGATCTCCGTCTTCCCGGCCTGGATGGGCTGGAGATTTGCCGCCGCTTACGGGCAGAGGAAAACTATATCCCCATTATTATGCTGACCAGCAAAACCAGTGAACTTGACCATGTATTGGGTCTGGAAATGGGTGCAGATGATTATGTGTCGAAGCCATTTAGTGTGCTGGAGCTAACCTCAAGAGTTAAAGCACTGCTCAGGCGAATGGCAGCACCAGCAATTCCAATGGTTGATGCACCAGACAGACTTGTTCACAAGAACATCGAAATTAGTGTTCGAAAACGACAAGTGCAAGTAAGTGGTGGCAAAGTCGATCTGACTGCCAAGGAATTTGATCTCCTCTGCTTCTTCGTTCGACAACCAGGCGAGGTGTTCAGCCGGGCCCAGCTACTTGACCAGGTCTGGGGCTATGGTCATCAGGGGTATGAACATACGGTGAACTCACATATCAACCGACTCCGTGCCAAGATAGAAAGTGATCCGACGCAGCCAGCTTATCTGGTCACAATATGGGGTGTAGGGTACAAGCTCAATGAATAGCTCACTACCCGGAAATGGGAAATCCGCTGCATTCAAGGGAGGCTGGTTGACCAGTTTATATGCCAAATTGTCTGCATCACTACTCGTCCTTGTGGTACTCCTTGGTACAGCTGTTTTGTGGGTAGCACAGCAGACAAGCGATATGTATTCACAAGAAGTCACACAACGGCTCAACGGCAGTATTGCCATGTATGTTACAGCTGAACGACAGTTGATCCAGGGTGGCGTGGTAAACCAGGCGGCTATTGATGAACTTGCCCACCGCACCATGACGATTAACCCAACGGTTGAGGTGTACCTTCTTGACCCTTATGGCAGGATCCTGACGCACCTGCTCCCATCAGAAGATGTTTCGGCAGACAGCGTATCCCTTGGCCCCATCAAACAGTTCCTGAAGGGTGGCGTTTCATTCCCCATATTTGGTGATGATCCACGGCACCAGGATAGCCAAAAGGTTTTTTCAGTTTCTCCTGTCATGGACGACGGGAAAATCGCTGGGTACTTATACGCCGTTCTCGGTGGGCAAAAATTTGAATCACTCAATGCCGCTGTCAAAGACAGTTACATATTGCAGATGGGTGCAATCATGATTATCGGCAGCCTTGCAATTGCCGTGCTCGCGGCCATGACAATTTTTTTCTTCCTAACGAAGCGATTAAGTGACCTAAGAAGACAGGTTGAAAATTTTGAAGCAAATGATCCCACGGAAAATCACGGCATCGTAGCGCCCACGGTGGTCCGGGACGAAATTGACCAGCTACGCGCATCCTTCTATGAAATGGCGCATCAGATACAACAACAATTCATCGCGCTGCAGAGCCTGGATTCAACACGCAGGGAATTGATCGCCAATGTATCTCACGACCTGCGAACACCCCTCGCGTCCATGCAGGGATACATAGAAACGCTCATGATAAAAGGAGAAGGTTTATCCGATGAAACCCGCCATCAGTATCTGGAAATAGCCTATAAACACAGCCAACGGCTCAATAGCCTGATTGCACAATTATTCGAGTTGGCAAAACTGGACTCCGGTGCCGTTGACGTCAATATCGAAACATTTTCACTCATGGAACTCGTGCATGATTCCGTTCAGGAATTCGAGCTCACCAGTCGCCAGAAGAATATTACAATTAACATTGAAGCAGAAAATGAAAATTGTTATGTGTGCGCCGATATCGCTTTGATTCAACGCGTTCTACAAAATTTGTTGGTTAATGCCATCCAACATTCGCCCAGTGGACATGTTGTAACCATCAGTGTCAAAGATTCCAGGGCGAGTGCAATAGTGGAAATTTCGGATACGGGCACCGGTATCGCGAAACATGAGATACCGCATATCTTTGAACGTTTTTATTATGGACGAGATGATCGATCTGAAGAAAAAGGAGGGTCCGGTCTGGGGCTTGCCATCGTCAAACGAATACTGGAGCTTCACAAGTCTACGATTGCCGTAAAAAGTGAATTGAATCGGGGCACCAGCTTTACCTTTGAACTGCCACTGCCAGTGATAAACTAGCTGTTTCACCTACCCCGAGCGGTTAACCAGATAAGCAGGACTGATCAGTCTGCCAAATCTTTTAGCCCAGCTTTTCCTTGATTCTAGCCGCACGCCCACTGAGTTCACGCAGGTAATAGAGCTTGGCCTGACGAACATCGCCGCGACGCTTGACTGTAATACTATCGATCAACGCGCTGTGTGTTTGGAAGGTTCGCTCAACACCAACGCCGTGTGAAATTTTGCGTACGGTGAAGGCAGAGTTAATACCACGATTGCGTATGCCGATCACTACGCCCTCAAATGCCTGGAGTCGTTGCCTGTCTCCTTCACGAACCCTGACCTGAACCACAACCGTGTCACCCGGGTTAAACTCAGGAAGATCCTGTTTCAATTGGGCATTGTCTATTTGCTCGATTATTTTGCTCATGGTCATTTCCTTGTCATTGCCTCTGGATGTCTATTAAGTATTCATCCAGTAATTTCTTTTCTTCTTCATTCAGATCTTTTTTATCAACAAGATCTGGCCGTCTTTCAAATGTTCTACCCAGCGCCTGCTTAAGTCGCCAGCGTCTAATTCTTTCATGGTCACCGGACAACAATACCGCCGGGACTTCTCTGTCTTCTACTTTCTCCGGTCTCGTATAATGAGGGTGATCCAACAGACCCTCAACAAACGAATCCTGCTCTACTGACGCCGGGTCTCCAACGGCACCCGGTAACAACCTGGTTAAACCGTCTATCAGCACCATTGCCGGTAGTTCGCCGCCACTCAGGACATAGTCCCCAATGGATATTTCCAGATCAACTTCCTGCTCAATGAGCCTTTCGTCAATCCCTTCATATCTGCCTGCCAGCAAAATAACCTTTTTGGTTTCTGACATGCTGGTCAACATCTTCTGATCAAGCTTCTCACCCTGGGGTGACAAGTAAACAACGCGGCAATCCTTTCCTGCAACATCTTTTCCTGCAAAAGCCCGGGCTTCCCTGATCGCATCCCGCAGTGGCTCTACTTTCATCAACATCCCGGGGCCACCGCCATAGGGTTTGTCGTCGACTGTGCGATGTTTATCCGAGGTAAAGTCTCTCGGGTTCCAATACGCCAGCTCTAAAATGTCTTCCTCAATCGCTCTTCGGGTAATGCCATGTTCAGAAATCGCCCTGAACATCTCCGGGAACAACGAGATAATTCCCACCCACATTATTTACCACCCACATCTTTTAATCACTAAAGCAGCTTTTCACTTAAACAGCTTCTAACCAAAACTGTGTTCCAACAGATCAGTAATCTGATGCCCAGGAAACAACGATAATTGCTGATTCGAGGTTCACATCTTTCACAATTTCACCTTCGACAAAAGGAACCAATCGTTCCCTGTCATCAATACTTTCTGGCGTCGGTTTTACTACCAGCACATCATTAGCGCCCGTTTCCATCAAGTGATCCACCTTACCGAGCACAGCACCTGACTGATTGACCACTTGCAGGTTTTCCAACTGATTCCAGTAAAATTCACCTTCATCCAGGGTCGGCAACCTTTCTTCATCAATCCAGATTTCGTAGCCAATCAGGCTCTCGGCCAAATTACGATCTTCGAAATCCTTGAACAACGCAATCACGCCCTTGCCCTGCGTCTTACCTTTTAACAGTTCTAACTGTATTTCCTTTCCACCTCGTCTTAACAACCAGGGTGTATAGGCAAAAATTTGTTCAATGGGGTCGGTATGTGAATAAACCTTCACCCAGCCTTTCAAGCCATAGGCCGCGTTAATGCGACCGAGTTGAATTTGGCTTCCTTTCAATTAAATATCCGCACTTATACTGATGAGAACAGAACGGCGGCGTGTTGACACCGACAAGCTTTCAACAATGCAATTGCAGCAAATTACGACGCCGTCAGCCAACCCGTCTTAAGCGGCGACTTCACTGCCGGTTGCGGCGTTTAGCTTTCGGTAGTCCTTTACAACTTTCTTAACTCGATCAGACAGCTGTGCACCCATACGCGTCCAGTAATCGATTCGATCAATATCCAGTCGAGTGCGTTCTTCAGCACCTCTGGCAACGGGATTATGAAAGCCTACGCGTTCAATGAACCGACCATTTCTTGCTCGGGCACTATCTGCAACCGTTACGTGGTAAAAAGGTCGTTTTTTGCTACCACCTCTAGCCAGGCGAATGGTAACCATGTGTTTATCCTATTTGGTTTGTCTAAGTAATATATTTAAGTAATACGTCTAGCTGCTTTGCCGGGTGACACCACCTTGCAAGTTAAGCTGTACAGCCTGATCCCAATAACACTGCTAACCCCGGCTTTAATCACTCATATAAAGCCAGCTACCAGAAAACTGGGGGTGCTGCCGAAAGGTGCCGTATTGTACGGGAAAGCGGAGGCGAGTTAAACCTTTTATCAGCCCCATGAGTCAATCCGGACACAATATCTATCTTGTTGATTTGTAACGCTTTATCGTGACACCTTATCTACATCCTGGGAATACCGCCACCGGGTGACTGCATCATTCCACCCATGCCACGCATCATATTGGCCATACCGCCCTTCTTACCCAGTTTTTTCATCATCTTCTGCATTTGCTTGTGTTGCTTCAGCAGTCGATTGATATCCTGAATTTGTGTGCCTGAGCCAGCCGAGATCCTTTTCTTGCGGGACCCATTGATGCTATCGGGGTAGTGACGTTCACCTGGCGTCATGGAGTTGATAATGGCCTCCATCTGGCCGAAGGCATTGTCATTCATCTTCTCTTTCGCGACCTTCGCCATATTACCCATGCCAGGCAGCTTGTCCAACATGCCGGTGATACCACCCATGTTGTTCATTTGCTGGATCTGATCGCGAAAGTCCTCGAGATCAAACTTCTTGCCTTTCTTAATTTTCTTGGCAAGCTTTTGGGCTTTCTTCTTATCGATTTTTTGCTCGGCTTCCTCTATCAGGGAAAGCACATCGCCCATACCGAGTATTCGTGAAGCAATTCGATCCGGATGGAAGGCATCCAGGGCATCAATCGTCTCGCCTACAGCCATAAACTTGATCGGCTTGCCGGTAATCGAACGGACAGACAGGGCAGCACCCCCGCGCGCATCGCCATCGGTTTTGGTGAGGATCACCCCTGTCAGTGGAAGGACTTCGTTGAAAGACTGGGCGGTATTCGCCGCATCCTGGCCGGTCATTGAATCGACAACGAAGAGCGTTTCAATAGGCGACAGAGCGCCGTGAAGCATGCGGATCTCATCCATCATGTCTGTATCAACATGAAGCCGGCCCGCAGTATCGACAATCAAGACATCAACAAACTTCAACTTTGCTGCTTCCAGCGCTCTTTTAGCTATCTGTACCGGCTTTTCATCCGGCGTACTCTCACAGAATGCAATATCGCCTTCTGTTGCAAGCGTTCGTAACTGATCAATCGCTGCAGGACGATAGACGTCTGTACTGACCACCATCACTGATTTTTTCTCGCGGTTTTTTAACCAATAAGCGAGCTTGGCCGCCGACGTCGTTTTACCAGCGCCCTGCAAACCTGCAAGGAGAATAACAGCAGGTGGCTGTGTGTTGAGATCCAGACCCTGGGTACCATCACCCATCATCCGAACAAGTTCGTCATTAACAATTTTGACAAAAGCCTGGCCCGGAGAAAGGCTTGCCGCGACTTCATGGCCAACAGCGCGCGCGCGAACCTGGTCCACAAAGTCTTTCACGACAGAAAGCGCAACATCTGCTTCGAGCAAGGCAATCCGCACTTCCCTCAGCGTCCCCTGGATATTCTCTTCGCTAAGCTTTGCCTTCCCGGTCAGACTATTGAGTGTTGCACCCAATCGCTCTGTTAATGATTCAAACACCTGTACACCTGATTCAATACGACTGAACCTGTTATTATAGCCGAACTAGATAGCCACGTGAGAAGCATCACACCCAATGAGTCCGGAAATACCAGGAATAGTTGCCAGCATCCTGTACCTTGTCAGTGCCGGGACGCAATTCAGGAGTCTTAGGCAGGACATTCCCAATGCGCGGCTGATCGTGAAGTTCAGCGCAACTGTCGCTGTCCTCTGTCACACCATCACGGTCTATATGGATCTATACGGCGCCGCAGGTATCAACCTCAGCATCACACCGATGCTATCTTTAATGGCCGTATCAATTTCGGCAATCGTACTGTTAAGCAGTTTCAGACGACCTCAGGAAAATTTGTTCATTGCCATCTTCCCCCTGTCAGTGATAACCCTGGGACTTGAACTTCTTGTCGATAGTTCCTTCTCGCCCCGTACGGAAATCACTCCGGGGATCCTGCTGCATATTGCGCTCTCCGTCATCGCCTACAGTCTACTGACCATCGCTGCATTACAAGCAGCACTGCTGTCATTTGGTGACTATGAGATGAAGAACCGCAACATGTCTATCCTTCAACATCTACCGCCGCTGCAAACCATGGAAGCACTACTCTTTGAAACCTTGTGGGTCGGGTTGGTGTTCCTCAGCCTGTCTATCGCCTCTGGTTTCGCCTTTCTGGCCAATCATGCGGTACCCGGATTGGTCCACCACACGGTGATCACATTGGCTGCATGGATTGTGTTTGCGATTTTGCTATGGGGTCGATATCAACTGGGCTGGCGCGGTGCTATTGCATCCAGGTGGGTGTTGTCCGGGTTCGTCTTGCTTGTTGTTGGCTACTTTGGCAGCAAGCTTGTTCTGGAAGTGGTTCTGGGCAGAGTCTGACGTCTTCATTTGGTAAAAGTGGAACAGGAAAAATATGCTGTTCAAGAACACTTGCACTCTTCATGGCATTTCGATAAAAATGACATCCCAGCCATAATACGAGGTCTCCATTTTTGGACGATCCGTCGCTTGGAGCCTTATTTGGCTCCATTATTCTGCTGATTATTCTGTCAGCATATTTTTCAGGTACCGAGACTGCCATGATGGCGCTTAACCGCTATCGGCTGAAGCACCTTGCCAATCAGGGTAATCGAGGTGCAAAAATGGCCACCCGGCTGCTCGAACGCCCTGATCGATTGCTTGGCGTTATATTAATTGGAAACAACTTCGTTAATTTTTCTGCGGCGACTATCGCCACACTGATCGCCATTAAACTTCTCGGCGAAGGTGGCGTTGCAGTCGCGCCAATTGTAACGACATTCGTTTTTCTGATCTTTGCCGAAGTGGCACCAAAAACAATTGCCGCTGCCCACCCTGAAAAGATCGCACTACCTTCTTCCTACGTGTTGCAGGTATTACTGTGGATCACTTATCCGCTCGTTTGGATAGTGAATGTCGTCGCAAACGGCTTGCTCTGGATATTAGGCATTCGGCGTGATAGTTCTTCAGAGGATCACTTAAGCAAAGACGAACTAAGAACTGTCGTCTTTGAAGGTTCCAAGATCGCGGATCATCCACAAAATATGATGTTGGGCGTGTTGGATCTGGACAAGGTTACCGTGGATGACATCATGGTGCCGCGCACAGACATTGTCGGACTGGATATTGAAGATGATCTTAATGAGATTGTTAGCCAGATTCGCTCTGCACAGCACACGCGGGTCCCTGTTTTTAAGGAGGACGTCGACAAGATTATTGGTGTGCTGCACTTGCGTAATGCGGCGAAATTCCTGACAGGGGACGAACTCACCAAGGCTGCGATCTTGCAGGAAACCGACGAGCCTTATTTCGTACCAGAAAACACATCGCTACAGACGCAGCTATTCAACTTCCAGCAGCAAAAACAACGTATTGCCTTTGTGGTCGATGAATACGGCGATATTGAAGGTATTGTTACCATCGAGGATATTCTGGAAGAAATTGTCGGCGAATTTACTTCTGACCTGGCGGCCTTCAGCGTGGACATTCACCCGCGCGACGACGGTAGCTTCGTTATCGACGGCGGCACACATATCCGCCTGGTCAATCGCGCACTGGGCTGGACGCTTCCCCAGGATGGTCCCAAAACACTCAATGGGTTAATCACCGAGCATCTTGAAACCATTCCGGATTCAAATGTCTGCATGGTTATTGGCAACTACCGCATTGAGGTCATGCAGATACAGGACAATATGATCCGGAATGCAAAACTATCTTCTGTCCCGAATAGCGACTAACGCCACTTTCTGTTGATCGCCGCAATGATCGATTTGAAAGCAGCCGTCGTCGTGTTCTGGCTAATGCCAACACCATAGTATTTGTTATCCTTATCATCCGTTATCGCGAGAATCGAGATAGCTTGCGCCTCACTGCCCTCGTTGAGCGCATATTCCTGATACTCAACAACGACCAGCGGTTCATTTAACGTCTTAACCAAACCCTCGATGAAGGCATCTATTGGTCCGGAACCCTCACCATGTGTTTCCAGCTGGTTATCTGCAACCATGATCCTCGCATCGCAAGATTCCCGTTCATCACCCAGGGAATTCACGCTGTAATCAACCAGTTGGTAAGGTCCTTCCACCTCGATGTATTCTTTCACGAAGGCATCCCAGATTATGTCAGGCTTTAGTTCACCACCATCCGCTTCCGATAGCTTCTGAACAATAGGACTGAACTCCAGCAAGATCGAACGCGGTAGGGAAACGCCAAAATAGTTCTCCAGAATGAAAGCAACACCACCCTTGCCTGATTGCGAGTTAACGCGCACGGTTTCACGATAAGAGCCACCCACATCCGCCGGGTCAATCGGCAGGTACGGTACTTCCCACACGCCATCACTCCCTGATTCTACAAACGCCATTCCCTTACGAATGGCATCCTGATGCGAGCCAGAGAAGGCTGTAAAAACGAGTTCCCCGGCATAGGGCTGGCGCACATGAATGGAAATTTTTGTACACTCCTCGGATATGGCGACGATTTTTGCCATATCACCGAGATACAATTCCGGGTCAACGCCCTGGGAGAACATATTCATCGCCATCGTAATGACATCACAGTTTCCTGTTCGCTCGCCATTGCCAAAAAGGGTGCCCTCAATCCTGTCTGCACCAGCCATCAAACCTAACTCAGATGCGGCAACGCCCGTGCCACGATCATTATGGGTATGCAAACTAATAGCAGCACAGTCTCTATTAGGTAAATGACGAATAAACCATTCCAGCTGATCTGCATAGATATTGGGTGTTGCCATCTCCACGGTAGAAGGCAAATTCAGAATGATCTTGTTCTCTTGCGTTGGCTGCCAGACATTCATCACCGCTTCACAAATTTCCACCGCAAAATCCATCTCTGTTGCGGTATAACTTTCAGGAGAGTATTCCAAAATGACATTGGTGCCAGCGTCAATCAATGGTTGCACGTATTCCTTAACAATCTTTGTCGCATTGGTTGCGAGCTCGATCACTTCTTCGCGGCTCATGTTAAATACAACTTTGCGTTGCAAGGTGGATGTCGAATTATAAAGATGGAAGATGACATTCTTTGCCCCGGACACTGCTTCACATGTTCTGGTAATCAATTCCTCACGTGCCTGGCAGAGTACCTGAAT
>CAZAZB010000085.1:0-12264 GCA_964489485.1 uncultured Pseudomonadales bacterium
GCATACGCGGTAGCTTCAGGTGACTGGAGTTCAGACGTGTGCTCTTCCGATCTATTTTTGATGTAGAAGGAGAACAGCGGTTTCGTGACCGGGAAACTAGTGTTATTGATGAGATAACCCAGCGAGATGGTGTCCTTTTGGCCACCGGTGGGGGTTCAGTTCTAAGAGAAGAAAATCGGCGTTACCTGCAATCCAGAGGTATTGTGGTGTTCCTGGACACATCACTGGATACGCAGATAAAACGAACGGAGAAGGATAAAAAGCGGCCCCTCTTACAGAATGTTGACCATCGTGAAATCCTCTCTAGATTGAAAGATGAACGCAGTCCTATCTACACGGAGGTATCTGACTACAAGGTATTTGTGGGTGATAGCAATAGCCGCAAAACTGTTAATTCGATCTTACGATACCTGCGGAACGACGACCTGGTCCAGGACTGATTGCTCGTCTAGGTTCTGGTGTGGGTAGTGGTATGTGTTCTGGTATAGGTGGCGGTATGAAGGCGGATATAGAGCGCCAGTGTCAAAGTGGGCAGAGTAGATGGGATGAAAGATCCAATGATTGAACGGGCAGAAACGTCAACTGATATTGTGAATGTCAATCTGGGGTCTTCATCCTATGATATCCATATCGGTAAAGGGCTGATCAATAAGTCAGGCCTGATTACCTCGACGATTAGTGGGAACAAGGTTTTTATTGTCAGTAATAAGACAATTGCACCGCTTTTCATTGAACAGATCAAGCGTCAACTTCAGGGTTATGAGACCCATGTTTTCCTACTGCCCGATGGTGAACAGTATAAGACCATGCACCATCTTGAAGAAATTATTGCTGCATTGCTAGCCAAACAACACAATCGACAAACCACAATCATTGCACTGGGCGGAGGCGTTGTCGGTGACACAGCGGGCTTCGCAGCGGCTATCTATCAGAGAGGTGTCGATTTCATCCAGATACCCACGACCTTGCTCGCACAGGTCGATTCATCAGTTGGCGGGAAAACAGCCGTGAATCATCCGCTGGGTAAAAATATGGTTGGTGCATTTCACCAGCCTCAAGCGGTAATCATTGACACAGATACGCTGAGGTCGCTACCGCCCAGGGAGCTTAGTGCTGGTCTTGCTGAGGTAGTGAAGCATGGCATATTAGCTGATGGCGACTTTTTTAATTGGCTTGAACAGAATGTAGAACAGCTGCTGAATCTGGATGAAATCGCGATTCGGCATGCCATTCGACGCAGTTGTGAAATCAAAGCCGGGATTGTGTCTGCGGATGAAAAAGAAAGTGGCGTGCGAGCAACATTGAATCTCGGGCACACCTTTGGGCATGCCATTGAGACGCATGAGGGTTATGGAAATTGGCTCCATGGGGAGGCTGTCGCAGCAGGACTGGTTCTGGCTGCTGACCTATCGATGAGCACAGGCAGAATCTCATGCCTTGATGCAGGTCGTATCAAGTCATTGTTGCAACGGTTGAGACTCCCTGTCTGTCCACCAGAAGGGCTTTCAGTCAAGAGTTTCATCGAGTTAATGAAGGTCGACAAGAAGGCGACCGATTCAGGCATCCGGTTTATCTTGATTGAATCTATTGGTGAAGTGTCCATTGTTGAAGATGTTGATGCGAGATTGTTAGAGGCAACTCTGGGCGCCAAAAATAAGCTGTGTGGATAGTCGAGCGGTACTACCATTGGCAATGCATCTTTAGCAATACACCATTCGCGATTCGATGAATTGGACATAAATTTCCCGTGTGGCACCGATTTATTACCACTAGTCCCTTTTGTCGAGCCTCCCGAATGGAATTCAAACAGAATAGTACTCGGTTATTGCCGGGTGTTTGTGTGCATGAGATTCAATAAGCGGGGTTAGGTGAGATTGTTCACGTTAGTTCCGAACTAAGTATGTTAAGAACATGATTTTTATTGATATTTCGTGATTTATAACTTAAGGTTCAAAGATAATTAGTCCAGATCCATCAGGGTCTGCGTGTGGTATTTCCAGGAGATAATAATGATGCAAGGGTTTCTCCCCAGAGCTATCTTAATAACAGTTTTCGCTGGTTTCTTAACCGCCTGTGGTGGCGGTACCGATGGTGGAACAATCATTACTCCTCCTGATTCGCCTGATGACGGCGGCACAGTCGCGACACCTGCTCTCGCGTTGAGCCTGCTCGATGGTGCGAATAATGCGGTGACCGTAGTTAATGGTAGTGATACTGCCAGAGCACAAGCAACGCTCGTAGACAGCAGCGGTGACCCTGTCGCTGGCATTGTTGTGACTTTCAATTCATCGATTGGCCAAATCACACCCACCAGTAACACCGCCCTGACCAATGCTCAGGGTATCGCCGAAGTGACACTCTCTGCTGGCATAACGGCAGGTGCTGGTAATGTTTCCGCTGAAGCGAGTGTAGATGGCGTTACAGCGACCAGCAATGATGTGGGTTTTCAAACAGATGGCCTTGGTAGCGGCGAGGTCTCGGCAGTGTTTACCGTGACGCTTGTGCTTACCACCCCTAACAGCTCTCAAACAGTTTCCCGGGATAATGAAGGAACGGCGACCGTGACCTTGACGGATGCCAACGGCGGTACGACAAATACAGATGGTGCTATTGTCTCATTTTCTGCATCCACGGGTGACCTTGTCGCCAATGCTGCATTTATCAGTGGTAACACAGCAAGTGTGACATTAAGAGCAGGCGCAACACCGGGTGCGGGTAACCTCGATGCGACCGTCACAGTGCAAGGCGAAACCATTGACGCAGATACTGTGCCATTTATCACAGATGGCGATAGTGTTGCGACGGTCGTCCTGTCTGTTCCAGGTTCTGCGGTAGCGACCGCCAATTTTCGAGCTGCGACCCCCGTTGATGGAAATGTGGACAATGACAATCCGGTGACCGTTACGGCCACTGTGATTGACCGTTTTGGCAACCCTTCTGAGGGATCGGTCGTCAACTTCACCTTGAACGGCGATGGCAGGTTGAGTCGAGATAGTGATCTCACCAATGTAAGTGGCCAGGCGACAACAGTATTACTTGCAGGTACGGCGCAGGGCTTTGGCCAAATCGGTGCAACTGCCACCGTGAGCGGGCAGAATGTCAGCAACGATATCGACAATGCGGTTACTTTTGTCACCGATGGTGATGAGCCCTTTGTCGGTGAAGGGACAAGTAACCTAACGATTGTGATCGGTCTTGATACCGATGGTGATATTTCAGACGAAGGCGAAGATGCGATTGATGCTGACAACCCTGGCGTTCTATTTGCCACGGTGACTCAAGCTAATGGGTCGCCCAGCGTGAATACGGTTGTACGATTTTCTCTCGGAGGCGCTGTTGGTGATATGTTCCCGGCCAACGGATCAGCGTTAACTGACAGTGCAGGTGTGGCGACTGTTGCCTTAACCGCTGGGTCTGTACCGGGTGCCAGTAGTGCCTCTGCTGCGATAGTTATTGGCAGCGCCACCTTTAATTCTGATTCACTCACATTTTCCAGCCTGGGTAATGCAGGCGATGAGGCGATCACGCTAACGTTGACCTTTATCGATGCCACTCCTGGAAATGGTAGTAACATTATTACGATTTCTGACCCTGCAGTTGTTAAAATTCTGGTGGAAGACGGTGGAGGGACCAACCTGCCGAATCGCTCTGCCATCGTTACGACGACACTTGGGTCTATCAGTATTGCAGGTAGTACTCCATCAACAACAGCCACGGCGATCACCGATTCCGATGGTCAGATCAGTGTAGATCTGACGGCAGGGAATACCTTTGGATCAGGAACGCTTTCCGTGACGGTTGGTGATACCTCCGATTTTGTCCAGTTTGATGTCGGTGTTGATGGTCTGCAAATTGGTACCTGCTCCACGACTCCCTGTACAGGTGCAGCAACATTTACACCGGGTGCTCTGGCTATCTCAACTTCTCCCTTATCAGCAGGTGGCACCTCGACTGTGTCATTGGTTGTAGTGGATGCTAGTCAGGTCGTTGTACCTGACATTAGTATTGCTTTCACGACTAATTGTGCGGTGGCAGATCCTCCCGTGGCAAGTATATCCACTTCAGTAACTTCAAATAGCAATGGTCTGGTAACAGCGACCTACCTGGCATCTGGTTGTGTTGATAGTGACAATATTACGGCAACCGAAGGGAGTGCTGGCTTAACAGCGACCGGAACAATCATCGTACTTCCGGCGACTATTGGTTCCATTCGATTTGATTCAGTGTCCTCACCGGATATTCAGATCAAGGGCACAGGTACCAGCAGTGCGAATGTGATCTTCCAGGTGATAGATGTACTGGGTGGTTTTGTTGAAGATGCGACGGTTAGCTTTGAACTAACGACTAATGTTGGGGGCCTTTCTCTGGTCTCTCCAACAGGATTGACCAATGCAGAAGGCAAAGCGACGGCAACGGTAAACGCGGGTTTGATTCCGACAACCGTTCGGGTGCGCGCAAGCGTTATCGTTGATGGTAACAATGATGGTGACATTCTGGACCCGGAAGATTTTCCGATAGAGACGCTGTCTGATGGTTTGTCTGTCAATACCGGGGTACCCGATCAGAATAGTATGTCTATCTCAGCGAGTACGTTAAACATTGAAGGCGAGGATTTTGATGGCATAACATCAAATGTCACGGTTCGGCTGGCGGATGCCTTTAATAATCCCGTACCTGATGGGACAACGGTTCAGTTCAGGACGGAATTCGGTTCTATCGAGTCCTCTTGTAATACGGTAGCTGGTAATTGCACGGTGACGCTGCAGTCTCAGGAACCAAGGCGTCCAACCAATCCTAACGACACAGTTCAGGATGTTGGGGATAGTTGTCCCGTGGCATTAATCATTGATGAGACAGTCACGGTGAGTGGAAATGATGTCGTGACCGACTATGTTCCACAGGATATTTTGCGAGTTGAGCAAATAACGAACACACGCCTCGTTGAAGGGGTGGATTTTGATGTGGCAGCAAATGGTATTACCTGCACTTCGGCAAATTGTAGTGGTCAGGCGACCTTGAGAATTAGCTACAACAGAATGTATCTGGATGAAGTGGGAGGCGGTGATGGCACGAACGACCCGACAGACCCTGCTATCACTAATCCAGGCCTGGCGACAGCTCCTTTTGTTGGTAGAACAAATGTTCCTTGCCTGGCAGCATTCCGGTCTACATCTGATGTCGCTTCGCAGTATCGAAGTGGTCTGGGTCAACAGTATGGCGGGCGAAGTACCATATTGGCTTTCTCCCAGGGAGAAGAATCTTTTATCGATTCAAATGGTAATGGGCAATATGATTTTGGTGAATCCTTTGTTGATCTTACCGAGGCATTCCATGATCTGAATGAGGATGATGTTTTTGGTAATGGAGATCCTTCATCGGACGATTCCAGGAATGCGGCTAATCCTGATTGTTATGGTCCTGCCGCGCCTCTGACGACATCTACGGAAGATGAATGTTACCAGATAGGTGGTGATGAAGAAGAGTTTGTTGATTTTGGTGACAGTGATGCAACCAATAACCTGAAAGACCTGGATGGTAAGTTCAATGCCGGAAATGGTATCTACAACGGTACTTTGTGTCCTGACGAAGTGAGTCAGCGCACTGAATTTTGCGACAACAATGCGACGCCTTGCCTTGAGCCAACCGGCAGATACTGTACCCGGGACCTGGTTAACATTCGACGAGACATTGTTATCCTTTATTCTGACTCGAGTGCGTCCTTTGGTGTGCGGGACACAGGTACGGGCGAATACATCGGTTCTGTGGATGTCTCCGGTGGAGGGGGCCTATCTGCTGGATTATTTCGAGCAGGCGCCGATGTGACTGCTAATGATGGTACCAATGTTTCGGCGGGGACTAACTTTTCGATCGGTCACGGAGACTCACAGGTGCCCCCGGGTGTCGGTGAAACAGTATCGCTGACATCGGGAAGTGGTAGTGTGTTGGTAGACATTTCTGACAATTTTAGTGGCCAGATGTCTACCGGTACATCGATTGCTGTTTCAGTGGGTGATGAGGGCTGCTTAATCTCGAATGCACCCGGTGGTACGCTAACTGATTCTAATGGTCATGGATTCACCACAATTTTCATCTCGTTGGCACCAAATACTGCAGTACCAGGAGGGAGTTCCGGGGTTGAGGTGAAGGCGACATCCGTTAAAGGAATCCCCAGTGCCGTGTCATTTAATTGTAGTACCTAATGGTGAATAGCGAATAAAGAAAACGGCGCGAAAGCGCCGTTTTCTTTTAATAAGCCTTAACATTGGTCAAGGCAAACTGGTCGAACCCATCAGTTCACGGTCAATTTCCCTGGCGGCTTCGCGCCCTTCATTGATCGCTCGCACCACAAGGTCTTGCCCCCGTCTACAATCTGCCGTGGCATAGACTTTTGGAATGCTTGTCTTAAAGTCATTTTTATCCGCAGCAAAGTTTCCTCTATCGTCCACATCCATGCCGAGGGCGTCGTTAATATAGTGTTCAGGCTGCAGGAAGCCCATCGAGAGAAAGATTAAATCTGCTTCCCAGGTTTTTGTCGATCCTTCTATTTCCTGGAATTTATCATCCACATTAACCGTGGTAACACCTGTTAAGTTGCCATCGGGATCCCGGACAAACTCCTTGCTCATGATTGAGAAGACACGGGGGTCGTCACCAAATTTTTGTTCTGCTTCCGCATGCCCATAGTCAACACGATAAATACGCGGCCAAAGTGGCCATGGATTATTTGCTGCTCGCTCGAGCGGTGGTTTCGGCAGCAACTCGAAATTAACCAGAGACTTGCAGCCATGCCGCAATGAAGTGCCGATGCAATCTGTGCCAGTGTCTCCGCCACCGATAACAATCACATTCTTGCCTTCAGCCGATATGTAATTTCCGTCCTCATGATTCGAGTCTAATAGACTTTTAGTATTCGCAGTGAGGAATTCCATCGCCAGATGAACGCCCGGTCCTTCACGACCTGGTATGGGTAGATCACGGGCAACCATTGCGCCTGTTGCAAGAAGGAGCGCATCGTTCACGTCGATAAGGTTCTGTACATCAATGTCCTTGCCAACATCAGCACCAAGAACAAAATTAATGCCTTCGTCCCTTAATAACTGCACGCGACGTTCGACGATGTCTTTATCGAGTTTCATATTGGGAATGCCGTACATCAGCAGGCCACCAGCACGATCCGCCTTTTCATATACAGTGATCAAGTGCCCGGCCTTATTCAGTTGAGCGGCGGCGGCAAGGCCGGATGGACCGGAGCCAACGATCGCGATCCGTTTGCCGGTTCTTCTTCTGGAAGAGAGAGGAATGACCCACCCCTCCTCAAAACCCTTGTCGATAATGGCGCATTCTATGTTCTTGATCGCAACGGGAGGGTTGGTAATGCCAAGAACGCAGGCACCCTCGCAGGGGGCAGGGCAGACGCGACCGGTAAACTCCGGGAAGTTGTTTGTCTTGTGCAGGCGGTCCAGTGCTTCTCGCCATCTCCCTTTATAGACTAGATCATTCCATTCCGGAATAAGATTGTAGACAGGGCAGCCATCACCGGATTGGCAAAAGGGAACGCCGCAATCCATGCACCGCGACCCTTGAGTTTGAAGGTGTTCTGTTTGATGTTCGGTATAGAGTTCCTTGAAATCAATGATCCGTTCACTCGCGTCCCGATAGGGTTCAACTTCCCGTTCAAATTCTGTGAAACCTGTGGGCTTTCCCATATGTATTTCCTGGTAAATCAATCCGTCAGGCAGTGGCTATCGTACTCTCAGTCTCGCCTTTCATCTCCAATAGCACTCGCTTGTAATCTGTTGGCATCACTTTCATGAAGCGACTAATTTCTTCGCCCCAGTTATCGAGAATACTTCTCGCCACTGATGATCCTGTGTAATTCAGGTGGTTCTCGATGAGTTGCTTCAACTCATGAATATCTTGTTCTTCTTCTAATTGTTCCAGCTGAAATGTTTCGCGGTTACATTGGCTGGAGAATTCTCCTGTTGTATCCCATACATAGGCAACGCCACCGCTCATCCCTGCACCAAAGTTTCGTCCGGTCGCACCAAGAATAACCACGCGCCCACCGGTCATATATTCACAACCATGATCACCGATCCCTTCAACCACCGCGGTTGCCCCACTGTTGCGTACGCAAAACCGTTCTGCTGCAATCCCGCGAAAATAGGCTTCCCCGGATGTGGCACCATACAGGACAACATTGCCAACGAGTATGTTGTCCTCGGCCACAAATGTGCTTTCCCGTGGCGGGAATATAACAATCTTGCCGCCAGAGAGACCTTTGCCCACATAATCATTTGCATCGCCTTCAACCTGAATCGAAATACCGGATGCGAGCCATGCGCCAAGGCTCTGACCTGCTGAACCAGATAGGCTAATATTGATTGTATTGTCTGGTAGGCCTCGACCATGAGTCGCTTTGGCGAGGGTATGAGACAACATAGTCCCGACAACCCTGTTGGTGTTGATTATCGGCATCTCAATATGCACGGTTTCACCCTTATCGATAGCAGGTCGCGCAAGCCGAATCAGTTCATTATCCAACGCCTTGTCCAGACCATGATCCTGAAGTATTGTTTGATAGACCTCGGTGCCTTCAAAAATAATCTTCGCCGGCGTGAGAATACTGGTGAGATCCAGACCATCGGTTTTCCAGTGTTTGATGGCTTCGTTCGTGTCCAGCACTTCTACCTTTCCAACCATTTCATTGATTGTGCGGAAGCCCAAACTCGCCATAATCTGACGTAACTCCATTGCTACCATAAAAAGATAATTAACAATATGCTCAGGGCTGCCAGAAAACTTTTTACGCAGTTCTGGGTCCTGGGTCGCGATACCGACCGGGCAAGTATTGAGATGGCATTTGCGCATCATAATACAACCAAGAGTGACTAAGGGTGCAGTCGCAAATCCAAATTCTTCTGCGCCTAACAATGCCGCAATGGCGACATCCCTTCCGGTTTTGATTTGCCCATCTGTCTGCAGTACAACGCGTGAGCGTAGATTGTTCATGACAAGTGTCTGATGGGTTTCAGCAATGCCAAGTTCCCAGGGCAAACCTGCATGTTTAATAGACGTCAACGGCGAGGCGCCTGTTCCACCATCGTGACCGGCGATGACAAGGTGGTCTGTTTTTGCTTTGGTAACGCCTGCTGCAATTGTTCCAACACCGATTTCAGAGCCCAGTTTGACGCTAATTCTGGCTTCTGGGTTGCTGTTCTTCAGGTCATGGATGAGTTGTGCAATATCTTCAATCGAATAGATATCATGATGAGGTGGAGGACTGATCAAACCGACACCAGGCGTTGAGTGTCGTATTCGTGCAATATTGCTATCGACCTTCGGCCCAGGTAGTTCACCGCCTTCGCCCGGTTTTGCGCCCTGAACGATCTTGATCTGTAATTCGTCCGAGTTAGCGAGATACCAGATCGTGACACCAAAACGACCAGATGCAACCTGTTTGATCGCTGATCGCTTAGAGTCGCCGTTCTCCATGGGTTCAAAGCGCTCTGGGTCTTCCCCACCTTCGCCTGTGTTAGATTTCCCACCGAGTCTATTCATCGCAATCGCTAGCGCCTCATGGCTTTCGATGGAAATCGAGCCCAGACTCATGGCACCGGTGCAGAACCGTTTGACGATTTCAGACGCGGGTTCAACGTCATCGAGTGAGATGCTCTTGTCCGGATCATCCTTAAACGTTAGTAGTCCCCGAAAGGTTGCCTTGCGCGTGGCTTCCTGATTCGCATGATTCGAAAATGCCCAGTAAGCATCCTCGTTATTTGTCCGGGCGGCTACCTGTAAATTGGCGATACTGGTTGGGTCCCACATGTGGGTATCACCGCCATTTCGCCAATGAAAATCACCGGGATTAGGTAGGACTGCGATCAAATTAGAAGACCTTAAGGGAAACCCTATTTCGTGTCGTTGCTCAGTCTCCTTGTAGAGAACATCGAAATTAACACCCTGAACACGGCTTGCGGTACCGGCGAAACAGCGGTCGATAATTTCATCGGCAAGACCAACGGCTTCGAAAATCTGCGCGCCCTTATAAGATTGCAGCGTCGAGATACCCATCTTTGCCATCACTTTCAAGATACCTTTGGCGACACCTTTTTTATAAGCAGTGACAATGGCGCCGGGTGCTGCGTAAATGGCAGAATCGAGTAGGCCGTCTCTCGCTGCTTGTTGCAGTGCTTCGAATGCAATGTATGGATTAATAGCGTCCGCACCGAAACCAGTGAGTAGGCAATGGTGGTGAACCTCTCTTGCTTCACCTGTTTCTATCACGATGCCGATACGGGTTCGCTGGTGATTGTTGACGAGATAGTGATGAACTGCGCCGCATGCGAGGAGAGAGCTAAGCGCCATTCTGTCGTCAGCAATGTTGCGGTCTGAAAGGATAACCAGTGTATAGCCACTGGCGATAGCACTGGTCGCTTCGGCACATATTCGGTCAAGTGCCTGAATCATTCCCTGGCGACCGAGGCTTTTCTCAAAAGTGATGTCGATGACCTGGCTCTTCCATCCACGGTAATCCATGTGTTTGAGAGCGCTCAATTCCTCATTGGAAAGGATAGGGTGGGGAATATGCAACCGGTGGGCATGGGATTCGCTGGTTTCGAGAAGGTTTCCTTCGGGACCAATAAAACATTCCAGCGACATGACAACTTCTTCACGGATGGAGTCAATGGGTGGATTGGTGATCTGCGCGAAGAGCTGTTTGAAATAGTCATAAATCATGCGGGACTTATCGGAAAGACAAGCGAGAGCGGTATCGTTGCCCATTGACCCAAGGGGGTCGCGTGCTTCTGTGACCAGTGGCAGCAACATGAACTGCATGGTTTCAATTGTATATCCAAATGCCTGCATCTTTTTTAGCAAGGATGCCGGGTCATTATCAGTTTCAAGGCGTCCGTCCGGAATATGCTTGAGTTCCAGTTTCTGATCCTGAAGCCATTTTCCATAAGGCCGTTGTGAGGCGAAGTCGTTCTTCAGCTCTTCGTCCGGAATTAGCCGCCCCTGTTCGAAATCAATCAGAAACATTTTGCCAGGTCGAAGTCGCCCCTTTGCCTTGACGTTGGCAGGGTCAACGGGTAACACGCCCACTTCGGATGCCATAATAACCTTGTCATCGTGTGTGAGGTAGTAACGACTTGGCCGGAGACCATTTCGATCAAGAACCGCACCAATGTAGTGTCCGTCTGAAAAGACTATCGACGCGGGGCCATCCCAGGGTTCCATCAGGGCGGAATGAAATTCGTAAAAGTCCTTCTTTTTCTGAGACATGTTGATATCAGATTGCCAGGCCTCGGGGATCATCATCATGATCGATTCCTGCAGGCTTCGCCCTGAAAGAAGAAGGAATTCCAGAACATTGTCAAAAGTACCCGAGTCTGAAAATCCGGGCTCAACGATAGGAAATACCTTGTCGATATCCTCACCAAAAAGTGGCGAACTGACAACCCCTTGCCTGGCAGTCATTTGGTTCTTGTTGCCCCGTAGCGTATTGATTTCACCATTGTGGCTCATGTAGCGATTCGGCTGCGCCCGGTCCCACGACGGAAATGTATTGGTGCTAAAGCGAGAGTGGACCATGGCGAGATGGGTTTCGTACGACTCGTTTTCAAGATCTTCATAAAACGGAAATAACTGCCCTGGCGTCAACATACCTTTGTAGACAATGACATTTGGGGACAGGCTGCAGGCGTATAACATGTGGGGTTCTTCAAGGACACCTGGCGCTCTCAATGTTGCTGTCAGTCTCTTGCGAATAATGAAAAGCGCCCGGTCAAAAGCCTGAGCCCCACTTTCCCCCGATGTCTGAATGTTCGAGCCAACGAACAACTGTTCGATAGCGGGCATGGCGGCGAGTGCCGCTGGACCGACGTTGGCCTTATCCGAATTGGTCGGTACCGGACGCCATGTTAGAAATGCCTGACCTTCCTCAGCAACAATCTTTTCAATTGTCGACTTACAAATGATCCGGTCTTCTTTGTTCTGGGGAAGAAAAATATTGCCAACCGCATAGTGTCCTTTGGGTGGAAGTGTTTGACCTAAGTCTGCGGCTATTTTCTCCATAAAGGTATTGGGTAAGGCGGTAAGAATACCAGCGCCGTCTCCTGTATTTTCTTCAAATCCGCATCCGCCACGGTGATCCATTCTGGAATTCACATGGTAGGCGTCCAGCATGATCTGGTGGCTCGCCTTGCCTTTAATATGCGCCACAAAGCCGACGCCACAGGAGTCTCTTTCGTTGGCAGGATC
>CAZAZB010000086.1:0-3835 GCA_964489485.1 uncultured Pseudomonadales bacterium
GCCTTCAACCTGACTGGTTGGCCGGCAACGGTCATTCGTGCTGGCACCGATGCTAACAACCTTCCTATCGGTGTTCAGATCATCAGTCGCCCCCATCGGGAGGACCACTGTCTGGCATTCGCTAAATGGCTAGAGAATAGACTGGGCACTTTCCCTCAACCACCCTTTCATTCTCTCGGTGATTCAGCTGGATACCCCTAAACCTATTTCGTAAAATAACCATCTTACACCCACATATTCAGTGGTTGTCCTGAGTCATCAGGTGGTATTCACCTTGTTTGACCAACAGAATGTCGTAGCAGACTAGCAAGACTTGTAGTCTATCAGTATGCTACGCAGCCGATAGACGCACTCTGATTTGCAGGATGAACGGCAAAATCAAGTGCAATATGAAGGCAATGATGAAGTGCAATGATGAAGTGCAATTTGTACCGCACTGCACTAGAAACCGTACCAGGAACAACCAGGCCAGGCGTAACCAGGGAACGCCTGGCCTGGAAATGCGTCGCCAAGGAACTATTTATGAAGTTTAGCTTTAAAATACAACCGACCTTTAGACGACTGTTGATCGTCTTCATTTTTCTTTCTATCTGGCAAGCAAATGCAGCCGATCTCAGCACCATCTACGACAGATCAGTACACAACGACCCGCAACTCGGTGCAGCCGAGGCACTATACCTTGCGCAAACTGAAACCGTTGATCAGGCACGTGCTGGACTGTTGCCATTTGCGAGCTTCGGCGTCAATACAGCGGACAACCGTCGGACAATTCCACTGCCGGATGAAATTGTCGATACTGACCCAAACAGCCCGACCTTCGGTGAGACCATTCCCCTGGGTGGCAATTTCGTCCAAAGCTTTAATACCAATGGCTGGCAAGCCTCCTTGACCCAGCCGATTTTCAGGTTAGATCGCTGGTATCGCTTCCAGCAATCGAAGAATATTGAAGCCCAGGCGCTCGCTCAGTTTGCGTCTGACCAGCAAGATCTCATTGTGCGTGTCACCGAGAGCTACCTGAATATTTTGGAATCTCAGGATGCGCTTGACTCATCCAACGCCGAACGTGATGCGGTAGGCAGGCAGCTAGAGCAGGTACAGCAACGATTTGATGTCGGTTTGGTCGCGATAACTGATGTGCTTGAGTCAACCGCGGCTTATGATTCATCGACGGTGAATGTCATTGAAACTGAAGGCGCACAAAATGTTAGCTTCGATCCTCTGCTGCGACTTACCGGTGAGCGAGTGGATGTCATTTCCAGCTTGTCACCTGATTTCCCTGTAAAACCCCCTGAGCCAATGGATGTAGAGGCATGGGTTCAAACAGCATTAGCACAGAATTATTCCCTAACCGCAGCAAAAGAAGCCGTCAGGACAGCAGAGAGACAAATTCAAATAGCTAAATCAGGGCATCTACCCACCATTGACGCTCAGGCAGCCTACAGTAAGTTCGTCAATGGAGGGGGGGGCTTCTTCGGTTCCCAGATCGAACAAAGAATACTGTCACTGCAGCTAAACGTTCCTGTTTATTCCGGGGGTGGTGTTAGATCCGTGGTACGTCAAACCCAATTTTTATTAGACCAGGCGCAGCAGAATTATGACCTCACACAGCGCACAGTGGTTGAAAATACTCGAACGCTGTACACAGCAATCAATACTGATGTCGCAAGAGTTCGCGCCCGACTACGCGGCATTGAATCCAGCCAGAGCGCCCTGGATGCGACCGAGACCGGATATGAAGTGGGCACGCGGAATATCGTCGATGTTTTACTTGCCCAGCAAAGACTTTATTTGTCGCAGTTCCAGTACGCCAGTGCAAGATATCGTTATATAAGAGACACTTTTCGCCTTAAACAAGTCGTTGGATCACTGTCCCCTGAAGATGTTTATCAATTGAACAAGTTTGTTGTCTCTGATGCAACGGTCAGTAGAATTACACCAACCACCCGGTAGGATACTGGCGCCAGTTTAACCTCTGATTGAACTGTTTCCGGGCAGAAGAATCAAATTTGATAGAATTTGGGAAATGGTAATGAAATACAAATGGCCTCTCATCGCAATTCTCTCAACGATGGTGGTGACAGGATTTTTTCTCTCTGGTCCAGGACACACTGTCCTGGCAACCGACGGGGATCTTTTGCCTGCAACCAGTTTAGGTGATACAAATTTAGGTGATACAAATTTAGGTGATACAAACCCCCTATCCCTGTCTAACACGGGTCGTTTCCAAAATGTCGCTGTACATGAAGCTGACATGGCGCTTCTCACCAATGATGAAAGCAACAATATCGCCATTTTCAGTGATATCAGTCCTTCTGTTGTTTTTGTCACGAATACGCAGGTTCGACGCCAACGTTTTACGCTAAATGTCATGGAACGCCCTCGCGGCAGTGGCACCGGATTTGTCTGGGACGATAATGGTCTGATTGTCACCAATTTCCATGTGGTTTACGGTGCCAACAAAATCACCATTACCCTGCAATCCGGTAAAACTTACATTGCCGAGGTTGTCGGCACCTCGCCAGCAAAGGATCTGGCTCTACTGCGCATTGATGCGCCAAACGAACAACTCAACCCAATACCGCTGGGTGACTCCAGTGCGCTGGCGGTCGGTCGTAAAGTTTTAGCCATCGGTAATCCCTTTGGGCTCGATACGACCTTGACGGTAGGCGTCGTCAGCGCCTTAGGCAGAGAGATAAAATCCATTAGCAATCGTACCATCAAGAATGTGATCCAGACCGATGCCGCCATCAATCCGGGAAATTCCGGTGGACCACTGCTCGATTCTATGGGACGACTAGTGGGCGTTAATACAGCCATTTACAGCCCTTCCGGAGCGAGCGCTGGCATCGGGTTTGCCATACCAATCAATACGATAAAGACCATCATCCCCCAGCTTCTGGAATTTGGCAGGCTCAATAGACCCGTCCTGGGCATCGAAACATTAACTGACTACTGGGCACGGCGATTAAGGGTCAAAGGGGTCGCCATTCTCTCCGTCAAAGACGAATTTCCGGCACACCTGGCGGGTATGATCGGTGTCCGGGAAGATCGAAGAGGCAACATCCATCTGGGCGACGTCATAATCGCACTGGATGGTGAACCGGTGATCAATGAAGACACTTTATTATCCCTGTTGGAACAGCACCAACCTGGAGACGAGGTCACCGTCACAACACTCCGAAACGAAGAAATACAGAATTATGATATTGTGTTGAGTTCTCCTGAACCCTAATTGTTCCTTTAGGATACATGCGGCAAATACTGTTAACGTCAGCAAGGCAAAAAACAAAACAAAATGTACTTGTCATCCCTCACGTCGAATCAAAAAGAAGCCTATTTCTGCCTGGCCCATAGTGTCGTTGTATCAGATGGAGAGTTAAGTCCCGGAGAACAGGTCATGATGGATGAGATGCGCCGGGAGATGTCGCTAGACGAGAGTTTTCAACCTCATTATCTGGAGGCTAGCGGGATGGAGACGATATTCGATACACAAAAATCCCGGACGATTGTGATCATCTCACTGATTCGACTCGGTTACGCTGATGGAGCATTCGAAATTGAGGAACAAAGCTTCTTGAAGATGCTTTGTAAAGTATTCAAGATTGAAGAAACGGAGTTTGACCTGATAGAAAATTGGGTCCGAAGGTTCATTGCTTTGGAACGAGAAGCCAGTGCATTTATGTAAACGACCCACTCAAAAAAATGATACAGAAGAATAGAGACTGGTCTGAATGGTTTCTCCTCCCTATTTTCTGGTCCTACCAACCTTGATTCTGCTGCTAACCGCTTGCAGCACAAACTCCAGTATAGATTCCAGCACAGATTCCAAAATAGA
>CAZAZB010000086.1:3935-12227 GCA_964489485.1 uncultured Pseudomonadales bacterium
AGATTCCAAAATAGAGCCCCCATCGGTTGAAGAGCCGATCTCCCAGACCATCGATTCCTCTGAACGTCTAATAGCAACGCCTCCACCCAGCTGGAAGCTCGTTTACCAGATCAACACAACGACAACTCGCCTGTCCGATTTCGTTCCGCCAGACCAGACAGAAAAAGAATGGACATCAAAGCTCTCATTTGAGTCTTTCACGGAACTTATCGACTCCGATCCCATAGCGCTATTGTTAGCAGAGGTCACAAGGGATGAAGGTAATTGTGTTTTCGTCCAGCACTTTAATTTGTATTCCGGCCTCGAAAATGGTTATCCCACGTCCGTACGCCTCTTTCTATGTGGCGAAAATACCTTCTCCGGGCAGGGTGAAGTGAAAATGATAAAAGCCATTCAGGGCGAGGACTATTTCTACTTCGTGAAACTCATCAAGCGAATCGCACCATTCAAGGTCAATCGGGCAGATTTCCAGAAGGGTGAGATTGCTGCCTGGTCAGGTTTTTTTCAAAAGATCACTTTATGTAACAATAACAGTAGCAATAATGGTAACAGGGCTGAACCAGAACACATTTGTCCTGACAACTAGCCGAATTGGCTCTAATCACCGACCTCGGATCAGGCATTCTCTCACGAAACAATAGGTCATCGCCGATTGTCGAAACTTCATACGCTGATGAAAATAGCTGGCATTGACGGCCTCTGCCGCCGCTGCCAAAAAAGGATGAGAAAGAACCAAAGACACTGTTCTGGTTCTCCGCGACATGATTCCACTACTTCGACAGTTTCTATATGCCTTCCTACCTGGCGCCTGCATTCTCTGCGATGCACCTGGACAAAAAGACATCGATTTATGTCCTGACTGCAATGCTGATTTACCACGGATCAAAAATTGCTGCAGCCACTGCGCTATCCCATTACCTGAGGGTGACAGTATCTGCGGCAAGTGTTTAACCCAATCCCCTCCTTTTGACCATTGTCATGCTGCCTTCATATATGAGTTTCCTGTGGACAGGTTAATCCTGGATTTCAAAGAGAACCGGAAACTGGTTACGGGTAAAATACTTGCGGTTCTTCTTGCCAGATCATTCGCCCGGGACTTCACACCGCCAGACCTGTTGCTACCCGTACCGCTTCATAAGTCCAGCCTGCGAGAGAGGGGCTTCAACCAATCAATCGAGATTGCAGATGTGCTCGCGGACCATTGGTCAATTCCTGTCGATACACGGAATTGTCGAAGAACCCATAGAACCGCCGACCAGAAAAGCCTGCATCTGGAAGACAGAATAAAAAATATGCGTGGTGCATTTACCATCGATAAAACCTATACCGGGCAACGAATCGCGATAGTCGATGATATTGTCACAACGGGATCAACCGTTTCTGCACTGGCGAGATTGCTTCTTGAAAATGGCGCCGGATCCGTCGAGGTTATCTGCCTTGCAAGAACACCCGCATAGGTCAGCCCTGTGGTAATATTTGCGCCTCAGAACGGACAATACGGTTATGGACTGGCAACATATCGATCTCACATCAGACTTTCAGGCCGGCGTCACTGCGCCAGATAACTACCCAAAAAGTTTTCATCTAGTCATCTCGGATGACGAAATCCTCAGCATTGATGGCGCACATCCCTGGCGACCGCTAGATCAGGATGAATGGCGGTGGCTAGGGCTCGAAGAACTCGAGAGCCACTACCTTGGCGAGGTGCAGGGTATCCCTATTTTTGTCCATGAGGTCGACCCGGATTCAGATAATCCGGATGGTTATGAATTTTCGACCCTCTGGTCATTCCTCAACCAGGTGGATCAACCGGTCTTCTATCTCATCGGTCGAGCGAAACAAATAGTCGATTGGCATCGGGATCACCACCACTGTGGAAAGTGCGGCGAAACCACAACATCCTCCCATCATGATCGCTCAAGACAATGTCCAGGCTGTCGGCTCATGTTCTATCCGCGCCTCTCTCCTTCAATCATCGTTTGCGTTAACAAGGGAGATGAGATTCTACTGGCAAAAAACGCAAAAGCCCGCGGCAACTTCTACAGCACCCTGGCAGGATTTGTCGAGCCGGGCGAATCAATTGAGGAAACAGTTCACCGGGAGGTATTCGAGGAAGTAGGCATCAGCGTCAAAAACCTCCGATACTTCGGGAGCCAATCCTGGCCTTTTCCGAATTCACTGATGCTGGGTTTTCATGCTGAGTACGCAGGGGGAGAGTTCGTCCTACAGGAAGAGGAAATTGCTGATGCCGGTTGGTATCATTATGAAAACCTACCAACAAGACCAGCAATGGTTTCCATCTCTGGATGGCTCATTGACGATTTCGTTCAACGGTCTCGGGCGGCAGCCCAAAAAAGCAGCCAGTGAACCAACCGCTAAGCAGTGCCGTACTGGCGGGGTTGCGTCCGATTGCTTCTGGTTTCTTTCTATTATCGGCGTTGGTCCTTGTATCCTCAGCGATCATATCTCCAAAGGCATCCGCTGACACGACCCGCATCGCCGTTGCCTCCAACTTTAAACCAACCCTGGCCAAACTACTTCGATCTTTTCCATCAAAGGATTCCAACCAGATCAAGACCAGCGCTGGCTCCACCGGAATGCTCTATGCACAAATTCGACATGGCGCACCATTTGACCTGTTCTTCGCAGCGGATAGCAGCCGACCTGAATTGTTGGAAGTCGATGGGTTTGCCGTCACAGGCACTCGGAAAATCTATGCTATCGGAAGGCTGGTCCTGTGGGCTCGGGATGCCACAACTCATGTTGACTCAAACTATCTTTCAACCTTCAACGAGGTTCTCGCGATGGCTAACCCTGAAACCGCGCCTTATGGCAAGGCTGCTCAGGAATTTCTCAATCTTCTTGCCGCGGAACATGGAGCCCATACTGAATCGATCACTCAGAAATTCAAGATCGTACTGGGTAACAATGTCGCCCAGGCATTTCAATTCGTAATGACGGGTAATGCACAGGCAGGGATCATCTCCCTTTCTCAGATCAGAAATAGTCAAATCAATCTTGAACAATACTGGCTTGTTGACCCTTCGTACTATACACCCATAAAACAGCAGCTCGTGGTTCTCAGAGAGACCGAAACCGGCAATCGATTTATTGATTTTCTACGGTCAGATAAAGCCCGGCAGATTCTGGGCGATGACGGTTATCTAGTCCCGGCGGGTTCCGGACCACAGTGATAGACCCCGACCTAATCTCCCTGGTGATCACCCTGAAACTTGCAGGAATCACCACATTGTTGCTCATCCTGCTTGCAACACCCCTCGCCTGGTGGTTGTCGCGTACTAATAGTATCGTTAGTTACATCATTGAACCTGTTGTTGCACTACCAATCGTATTGCCACCCACTGTTCTCGGATTCTATTTACTCATTCTATTTTCCCCGGACGGGCTAGTTGGGACCCACTGGGAGAGCTTAACCGGGCGACCTCTTGCCTTCACATTTAGCGGTCTTGTTATCGGATCAATGATCTATTCACTTCCTTTCTATATACAGCCACTTCAGCTGGCGTTCAAAAATGTAGAGCAAGATCTACTAGATGCAGCGGCAACCCTGGGTGCTGGGCCCCTTGACCGATTTATGAACGTCGTTATACCCATCTGCCGCACAGGATTCGTCGTCGCTGCAACGCTCGCTTTCGCTCATACGGTGGGTGAATTTGGTATCGTATTAATGATCGGTGGCAACATACCGGACGAAACCCGGGTTTTATCGATCGCACTCTACGACCATGTTGAATCTCTGGAGTATCAACGGGCTCATCTACTGGCAGCCGGGTTGCTATTGTTTTCGTTTTCGCTCCTGCTTGTGGTTTATACACTCAACCGCCATTGGCAGAAGCCAAAAAACTATCGGTTGGCGCAATAACATGGCAATCTCGATAAAAGTCAGCTTGAAACGTGATTCAGGATTCGTCCTGGACATTGATATGGAGATAAAAGACAGGGGGGTGACTGCGCTCTATGGTCCTTCCGGCTCAGGTAAGTCCACAATTCTAAGACTGATCGCTGGACTCGAAAGAGGTTCAGCAAAAGACACTATCGAGATAACTGCTGATGCGAGTACCTGGCAGAGTGACGATCTATTCATGGCGCCCGAAAAGCGGGGTGTGGGTATGGTGTTTCAGCGCCCACAGCTATTTCCACATCTGACCGTTGAAGGAAATCTGGCTTTTGCGCGCAAACATCGTCACTCTCGGCAGAATCTTGATACTAACCAGCTATTGAAGTGGCTCGACGTCACCCAGTTACTCAATAAAAATGTGGCCGAACTCTCTGGTGGTGAAGCCCAACGGGTTGCGATGGCGCGGGTTATTTTAAACGGCGCAAAATATATTCTGATGGATGAACCCCTGGGATCAATAGATAATGCTGCCCGTCACCGCATCCTGCCGTATTTGGAACGATTGCACCACGAACTTGAGGTTCCCATCGTGTATGTCAGTCATTCGTTTGAAGAAGTATCCTATCTCGCCGATGATCTGTTTGTTCTCGACAATGGGAAGATTCAATGCCGTGGTTCATTGATGGCACTCAGTTCTGATATCGAACTGGCCTCCGGCCAGGGAGATTCTGCTGCCACGGTTATTCAGTGTCGGGTAAAAGAGCATGACCCTGAGTTTGGCTTAACAGAGTTGGATTTTGAAGGCGCCAGCATCTTCGTTAATACAGGAAACTATTCCGTAGGTGACTCAGCAGGTGACCCAGTAAGAGTTCGAGTACCGGCGCGTGATGTCAGTGTCGCCACAACCAAACCGGAAAATTCCAGCATCTTGAATATTCTTAAAATGCAAATTGTCTCTATTGAGCGCAGCGCTGGTTCAGGATTGCTTCTGCGCCTGTGCCGAAACGATCAATTCCTGCTGGCCAGAATCACCAGAAAGTCACTGGACCATCTGGGGTTGGAAATAAATCAATTTGTCTACGCGCAAATCAAGAGTATCGCTCTGCTCCATGACAACTCGCCATCATAATCCCTATACAACACAAAAATAGTGGTGGACCACTTGCACGACCAACAAGTGAAATAGCCAGCATCAAATCATGACAACAAAGCAGGTATCAATGGCAACTCCAGATGACCAACACCCCTTTTCCCGACTGACTCCGGACTTTGTCATGGACGCCGTGGAAAGTGTAGGCTACCGCTGCGACGCCAGAATTCTGGAACTCAATAGTTACGAGAATCGTGTCTATCAGATCGGAATAGAGGAAGCCGAACCAGTGATCGGAAAATTTTACCGCCCGAATCGATGGACGGATGCGCAGATTTTTGAAGAACACGAGTTTACCCAGGAACTTTTTGACGAGGAAATATCTGTCGTCGCTCCGCTTCAATTAAATACGACTTCCACCCTGGCTCATTACGATGGTTTTCGCTTTTCACTCTATCCTCGCCGCGGGGGGAGGGCCCCTGAACTCGATGACCTGAATTGCCTTGAGGTTCTCGGTCGATTCATCGGCCGAATCCACAGTGTCGCAGCGAGGAAAAAATTTCAACACAGAGGCGTACTATCGATAGAAGAATACGGCATTCAAACGCGACAATTTCTTCTCGACAATCAATTCATCCCTAGGGAGCTACTACCTGCCTATGAGACTGTCTCGGCAAGTCTATTGGAGGATCTTACTCGGGTGATTTCGTCTATCTCCTACCAATCAATTCGTCTTCACGGGGATTGTCACATGGGGAATGTATTATGGCGGGACGAAACACCACACTTCGTCGATTTCGATGATGCGAGATCAGGACCTGCTATTCAAGACCTCTGGATGATGTTGTCCGGGGAGCCTCAGGACCAGTCCATCCAGATGTCTACCATCCTGGAAGGGTATCAGGACTTTATGGATTTCGACTATGCTCAGCTTCGTCTAATTGAACCGCTGCGCACGCTACGAATGATGTACCACGCTGCCTGGTTAGCCCGGCGGTGGGATGACCCGGCATTTCCGCGCGCCTTCCCATTCTTCAATACAGAACGCTACTGGTCGGAACACATACTGGAGCTACGCGAGCAATGGGCGAAACTCAGTGAACCGGCAATTCAGATTTACCCGTGAAATAGACTTTTAGCCCGGTCCAGCGAGTAACCCACTGCGACTGACCACCGGGTTAGCGTACATCTTCAACCACTGATCGCGGTAGCGTTCGTCGCATAACAACAAGCGGGCTTCGAAGGACTCTACATCACAATCTACAGCCTCGCCTTTCACCATTTCCCAGGTCTGCTGGTAGGTCTTCTCGTGTATTTTTGAAACAGCCCAATAGTTTATGGGATATAACTCAAGATTTTTAATCACCTGACGGTCTATTTCCGATGCCACGTCTTCTGCCGAGCTATATTCCCCTGACAAAACTTCACCTAATCGTAGCAATACTCGCCCCTTGAATCCGCCGAGACCTTGCACAAGACTCAGAAGATCTTCACCCTCTTCCTTTTCGTAGTGCCCGCTCTGGGCGATTGAGTAAAGCTCCCGCGCTTTCATCTCATCGCAAGGATCAAATTCATAGGCGAGAGACATGGGGACGATTCGCATTCTCTCTATTGTCTCTGCGAAGTTGTCTTTCCTGTTGCACAAAACAAGCATCTTAATCACGGCTGGATCAGTTTTATCTATCCCGTCTTTCGCTCTCCCTTCACTTTGCGCAATCCAGACCGACTGGCCTTCCTGTTGAGATGCCTTGATGTATTCTGAAGACTGCATCAGCGCGGCATACATCTTCTTTTTACTTACCTCAGTGCGTTTTATAAAAAAACTCTTGTTCAATTTCATCAAATCTGTCGCAAACCGGCGTTGAATCAAATTATCTCCCACGGCTATTTGCACTGTATCCAGTCCAGAATGGTAGAGCGCATAGTTCAGCAACATTGAATCACCGGCAATATCACGGTGATTGCTTATAAAGAGATAGGACTCAGACGGATCGAGGCGGTCCAAACCAAGATACTCAAACTGGGTAATTGATTCCGAGATGAGCCGTGTGACGAAGAATTCAACGACATCCTGGAAACCCCCAATACTCGAGACTCCATCTAACTTCCTGGACAAATAACGCTTTACCATCCATTCAACTAGCCAGGGCGCCAACTTCTGCAATTGAGGCGATTGCCACCGACCCAGAAATTGCAGGAAGTCTTTTTCCTCAAGTAAATCCGATATGACCCCGGCAACTTCGTTGTCATGGTACGGCCTAATGTCGTCGAATGATGTCATGTTCTACGGCTATTCTAATTTTTATTATGATTCTAATTCTGCGGTACTGCCAGCTTCCGGCATCATGCTACCGGGTTTTCCTGGCAGCAGTGTAAGACGCTCATGGAACCTTGATACAACTTGTATAATTTGTATCAATCGTCTCAATCCCATTCTACTTGCTCTTCAATGTGTTGGCTCGAATAAATATCACAAGAACCACTGAATCAACCTAACCCAGGATCAAGAAAGAACCGACGCCAATCAGCAAAACAAACACGAGCCGTTTTACCAGTCGATCCGGCAACAGGTGAACATACCGGTCTGTCACCATGGTGACCAACACCACGACAGGAATGGCAATCGCCGCCATAACCAGCACATCACCGGTCAAGTGTCCCGCCGCACCTGCGACAATTGTTCGCCAGAGCGTGGATACCGCAAATACAGACAGAAGCGTGGCACGAATGACCGTCAATTCAATCGGCTGCCGGTACATAAAGTAGGCGAGCGGCGCGCCACCGGCACTATAGAGTCCTGCAATGATCCCACCGAGTACACCACAAAAGCCGATTGCTGGCATTGAGGACTTCTCTCGATAAGGTGCAGGTGTCACCATCAACATCCCACCTGCCCCGATGATGACAGCCCCGAGAATGATTCTAAGATAACCGTAGTAGTGGTCACTCATATAATCCAACAGCACAAATCCCACAACCAACATGGGAATCAATCCGGCAGAAATCCACTTTAAGTATTCAAAATCAATCAGGCGGTGGCTGCGTCTCAGCGCAACGGCAATATTGGCCAGCGAGATAAAACTAATCACCGCAGCAGAAAAACCAATTTCTGCAACACCCAATGCCGTCACACCGGCGATAATAATCAGACCCATGGCAAAACCCGTGACGGTTTGCACAATGGCGCCTAACGCCACCAGGGAAAGGAATAATGGAATGTCTATCTCAGGCACGAATTGCCGGGTCCTTGATACATTGCATCCATCTCATTGAAAGCATGTCATTGAAAGCATGCCCTTGAAAGCGTGCCCTTGAAAGCGTGCCCTTGAAAGCGTGCCCTTGA
>CAZAZB010000087.1:0-8550 GCA_964489485.1 uncultured Pseudomonadales bacterium
AGAAGAAAACAGTTCATGATTTTTATCCACAAACATGATGTCTTCAAATTTTGTCAATGACCAATAACGTCCGGTTTCCGGCAGTTCGTTGAAGTGCACAGGATCTTCTTCTCTCAGACGTTTAAACAAATCCCATATCGCATCTTGTTCAAATAAACGCCCATCAACCATATTGATTTCATCCAACGGGATGGTCGATAGATCTTCGGGCAGTGGAGGTGGATTCGCTGTGAATAGCCCGCTGACTTCTTGCTCACTCATAATAATTTTCTCGTGATTGTTTCAAGCCATTCATTGTATCGAATATACCGCCACTGACAATCCCATTGGATTGATAGCGGCATGTAGATGCCAGTGATTTTAGGTCGCAAATTCAGGGCGATACCTCAAGAACGCCAGATAACCATTCGCACTACCGGTGATAAATGTGGTTTCCGCAAAATTGAAGGACAGGGCAATCTTTTGCATTTCTTCAGCAAAAACATCTGTGATATAAAATTTATGTGGCATCAGCAAAATTCCTTTGGAAAACGGGATGATTCATTCGTCGCAATAAGTACCAGGCTGGTCTTTACCTCGCCTGGCCAGCCTCCCAGCGGCTCCAACATCCATGTACCATCAACCCATTGCAATAGGTATCGGGTATCGGGTTCGCCTTCGAAGGAAACAAAACCCTTTATCCTTTCTACACGGTTGCCTGGGCTCGAAAGCCATCGTTCCAATAGAGATCGATTGACAGGCTGGTTCGATAGGTGGGTTTGTGAATAAAAAGGGGCATGAGCACTTACCGCTAACCGCGACCCCGTACTATTTTCAGTGCGGAATTCCTGAAGCCAGACGTTCAAGCTTTTCAATGACCGGTCGCCTACCAGGTCGGTTTTGCTGAGCACAATTTTTTCTGCCTGAGAGAGCTGCGCCTGGATATGCCCACCGACAAATTTATCTGTAACAAGTTTTCTGATTCTACTGGCATCGACCAGCGTAATGAGCTCCTTGCATTGAAACCCCGGCCAATTCATCACCTGGCTTTGAATGCGCTGCGGGTCAGCAACACCACTCGCTTCCAGCAACACCCAATCCAGGAGATGCGCCGATGTCCTTAACTCCTCGAGTGCTCCATCAACATCATTAGCAATAGAACAGCAGATACAGCCATTTGTCAGGCTGATCTTTTTTGTCGTTTCGTTAGCAATAAGCTGGATGTCTATGTCCAGGTCACCAAAATCGTTGACCAACACACCATACCGGATGCCATTAGCATTTTTTAGCTTCTGGTTTATAAACGTGGTTTTGCCGGTGCCAAGATAGCCAGCAACAATCGTGACAGGTAGATTAAACACGCGCGACAGGGAACACCCGCCCTTCGAAGACAGTTGCCTCGATACTGAGCCCTTTAAGTCCGCGCCCGCCCACTTCATAGGGGTCCTGATCAAGCACAACAAAATCAGCTTTCTTGCCCGCCCGAAGACTTCCTGTTTCATTTTCCAAACCCAGAATTCTGGCAGCATCGATGGTGATTGCTTTCAACGCTGAGTGAAGGGAGATCTGTTCATTGGGGGCGACGACATTGCCTTCGCAGTTCTCTCGTGTACAGGCGACCCAGGCACTGTGCAAAGGCATTGCTGGTGCCATTGGGAAATCAGAATGAAAGGCCGTGACGATGCCTTCTCGTTCACAGGCGCCAACTCTGCCAATTTGTGCGGCACGTTCCACGCCAATGCCAACACGACTGTAGGATGCACTGAGCTCATGGAGATAATAGATATTCGCTGAAACCTGAGCGCCTAATGCCTTGATCCGAAGCACTTGTTCCGGTGTGCTGAAACCAAAATGTTCGATGGTATAGCCATGATTAAATCGCGGCCTCTCCCATTGCAACTTCTCCAATGTATCCAGCGCCAGTTCGAGGCCGAGATCACCCGTGCAATGAACGTGAATCTGATAACCAGCATGCCAGTAGAGCCGTGCAACTGCCTCGTAGTCTTCAGGGATGGTGAGCCATTCACCGAGATGACCGTCAACATACCCGGGTGTTTGCATCATTGCTAACTGCGAAAAAAAGGCGCCATCGGTAAACAGTTTGATCTTGTTTGTAAATCGAAAATTAGCCGTGTTCCGTGATGGTAACTGCTCGACGAAATCCAACCCTTGGTTTATATCTTTTAATCCACCAGCCACACGGGCCGCATGGGGCACACAGAGAGTACGAAAGGATCCATCTTCAGCATCGAGAACCTTCTGTGCAGCCTGCCATTCTAACTCAAAGTCGAAGAGACCAACGGCCATGTCACCGACCGTTGTATGTCCACCGAAATGAACCACCGACTTCAGCCTATGCAATCCTTTTTCAATCCAGGAGGGTGACATAATGATCTGGTTTAGCTTATTGATGGCGTAGCCAAGACCATTCTCGTAAAAGTGTCCTCTGGCAAAATCAATCTGCGGCTTTCCCTTCACGAATTCCTCTTCAATGCCGATCAGTTCCAACATCGCCGTATTCAGGTAGACCTCATGGAAGGATCTTTGCCAGACAACCGCAGGCCGGTTAGCAAAAATATCGTCCATCAGACTGCGATCAACGTCGCCATGCCAATGATTGTGATATCCCCAGGTAAAGAAAGGTTCACCCTCAGGTGTTTCGGCATGTCCCTGCCCTAGAGCCTCCACATACGCCTGGGGATTGGTTGTCGCCGTGACGGTTTCCCAGGGTAATTTCCATTCCAGCCCTGTGATGAACTTCATCGGCAATAGAACAGCAGCCATCATGGGGTGAAGGTGTGGGTCAATTAGACCCGGCATGATAATTTTATCTTCAAATTCCCGATTGATCTCAACTTCATCCTGGTCAAGCCAGGGGCTCATGGATTCAATCGAACCCACTTCCAGTATTTCACCATCCCGTACGGCGATGGCTGTCGCCTCTGGCCAGGATTCGTTCATCGTGATAATTTTTTTGGCGACAAAAACAGTGATCATAATAGGGCCTGATGGGATCATCTAAACGGTCATTATTTAATGTGGTAACTATTTGAACGATAACTATTTGAACGATAACTGTTTGGAACGGTCACTATTTGTAACGGCACTGATATGGCTCGGTGGTTCCATTTTTTGGTCATTTTACCGATCAACAACTATGTGGGTTTGTCACCCTTTACGGTGACACGGATGCCACCTCTTGTCTGTGGAAAATAATCCCAAACCGCCATGTGTTGGGTACAACGATTATCCCAGAGCGCGACGGAATTCGGTTGCCATTTGAAGCGGCAGTGAAAATTCGGATTCTTCACATGTTCAAATAACATAGCCAATACCGCATCACTTTCTTCCCTGGTCATCCCCTTAATTCGTTTGGTGAAACCTGCATTCACATACAAACATTTTTGATGCGTCACAGGATGGGTACGAACCACCGGATGTATCGCTTGCGGACTTTCCCGTTGCGGGGCATGATCGCCATAAAATCCTGTGTAGTCTGCGGCGTGTATCGCAGTCAGAGGGTCAAGTAGCCTTTTAAAAGTGTCCGACAACGCGTCATAGGCTTCATACATATTTGCCCATAGGGTATCGCCACCTTCCGTCGGCGTGGTGTGAATGTGCAGAATACTCGCCATGGGTGGCTCCTCATCAGCAGAGACATCGGAATGCCAGCCCTCGCCATTATTGCGATGAGAGTCCTTGTCTGTATAAATCTTCATCAGGGCCGGATTATCCGCCGCGTAGGGTGCTGCCGGGTGGATGTGTAGTTCACCGAATCGCTGACCAAAACTCAGATGTTGTTCCGGGGTCATCTCCTGACCTCTGAAGAACAGCACCAGATGTTTCATCCAGGCATCATGGAGTTCAACGAACTGCTGTTCACTGAAAGGCTGTGTCAGATCAATACCATCGACAATGGCCCCGATGCGAGGTGTGACGGGTTCAACATTAATAAGCCGGTAGGGCATCTGTTCTACCTTGACATGTGGTCAGATAATGGAGCCGCCGATGGCAAACTCAGGTGCCATAGGCCGGGCAAATCAGCTGACGGGATAGGGACCATCCTTGAAGGCTTCTTCATGGTAACCTTTCGAGCCAATCTGGATAGCCAGCATACTTCGTGGGTCTAGCCCCCGCTCCAGAAAATCCAGGATATGTTCAAAATCGTACTTCGGTTGCCAGTGGAGATCCTTTCTCGCTGCATCGTTAACATATACCCTATCAATACCGTCGAACATGCGCCAACCTATTTTTTCATAGCAGGCTTCATATTCAGGCGCACATCTTTTAAGAACAGACGCGGCGTCTTCACGTAACTCAGCAAGATCTTCTTTTTGAAATGGTGTTGTTGCGCTAATGATGTAACGTCCAAATCCCAACTCCGGGCACTTGGCTGCGGCACATAAATGCGCTGACACTGCATCCTCAATCTCTACTCTGCGGAACAGGAATTCATTGGCTTTAGAGTTCCCATCTTCAAACTTCTCACGTATCGACCTCGCGTCATCCTCTTCCGGAAAAAATCGTGAGGTTCGCAGCACAATTGAATTGAGATCATGTTTTCTGTGAAAAAGATGGCATAAATCTTCTGCTGCTGTCTTGGTCACACCATAGATGTTTTTCGGAATTGGTTTAACATCTTCGGTAATCCAAACTGCAGGTGCGCCTGGCGGAGGTCGCATCGCATCACCGAATACACTGGTGGTACTGGTGTAGATAAATGCCCTTACCTTAGCCACGACGGCTGCCTCGAGTAGTCTCAAGGTGCCCGTGATATTGGTTTCAATAAAGTCTTGATATTGATGGGTTGCAACATGGGGTTTATGCAGAGTCGCCGTGTGATACACAACGTCTACGCCCTCCATACACTTTGCAACACAATTCGGGTCCGCAATTGAGCCGACCAATTTTGTATAGGGTGAAGGTTTAATATCTACACCAAAAACATCTATCCCTGAACTTTCGAGTGTGCGTACCAGCGCTTCCCCTAGATGACCTGCACTACCTGTCACTAGAGTTTTCATGTTTACCTCAGTTTCGTTGAACTGGATAGTGCACAAAATGTTCGCTCAAGTAAATTGCGGTTTACACTTATTTACGCACCGGCGATATTCACCGGGCTGGATTTGTTATCATTCCCGGGTTCAAGTTTGAACGACAACAATCCCTGACCTGAGACAAACATTAGCGAGCGAAAAGGAGATCAGCGATGATAGACAATGAAGCCCTGGGCACAATTCAACGTACCGGGAACAATTTCGAGGCCCGCCTTGAACGTTACCTTGAGCATGATCAGGCACAGGTCTGGGCGATGTTGACAGACCCGAATCGTATGATTGACTGGCTAGCACCGGGTAGCATCGAGCTGAAAAAAGGGGGTGCTGCCAAACTCAATTTCACTGATAGCGGTATTGTTATTGATAGTATCGTCACAGGGTTTGAGGAGAATTCTCTTCTGGAATACTCCTGGAGCGGACCAGGCGAACCCCTTCGACCCGTTCGTTGGGAGTTATTTTTTATTGAAGGCAGTTCAGGGGCGAGCGGTACGAAACTAACCCTGAAGCTCACCTGCCCAACGGAGGATGACGTAGCGCGCAATTGTGCAGGTTGGGAAGCTCATTTGATGATGCTACTTGCGGCCATCGAAGGCGTACCGATCAAATTCCCCTTTGAGCGGTTTCAGAGCACGCGTGAATCCTACAATGCAATGCTAGAGGGTTGACAATTAATCTACCCTCTCCTTATTGCTTCTCAACACTTCAGTATGCTCGCCACTAGCAGATGAAGTTCGCTCTCCTGGTGATTTCTGTATGCTTCAGCCTGCCGCTATATGCGGCAGATGCACCGCAGGTTATCGAGGGGTTGATTGATTTAACGGATTGGAACTTCAAGAAAGACGGTCCGGTTAATCTGACAGGGGATTACGAATTTTATTGGAAGGAACAACTCACCACCACTGATCTATACGTAAGACCTGTCTCGACGCTGTCTTACATGCACGTTCCCGGCGCCTGGAATGGTGCCGAAATCGACGGTGAGGAACTGCAAGGTAGCGGTTACGCGACTTATCGCGTCAATATTCTTGTTGGGACCCTAACACCCTTTGCACTCAAGGTTCCCGATCTCGGCACAAGCTATCGTCTCATCGTCGATGGCACAGAAGTCTACACAGCAGGTAATCCAGGGAAAAACAAGGAGAGCACAACACCCAGGTACTCACCTGCTGTTATTTCCTTTACGCCGAGTAGCTATCGGATCGAGATCATTCTCCAAATTTCTAATTTTCACCATCGATTGGGCGGCGCCTGGCTGTCGATATTTTTTGGCACACCAGACCAGCTCAGTGGTCTGAGGGAAAGCCAGTTGGCTCGCGACCTGGCGTTGTTTGGTGCGATTTTCATTATCGGTCTTTACAATCTCGCACTTTTTGCCCTGAGACGAGAGAACACTTCTCACCTTTACCTCGGTCTGTTTTGTGTACTTCTTGCAGCAAGGGTGCTTCTGGTGGGGGACCGATATTTTGCCAGTTTGTTTCCCGGTATGCCTTTCGAGTGGTATGTTCGCCTTGAGTATCTCACCTGGTTTCTTGCTGCATCCGTTTTCTCTGGATTCCTCTACACAATTTTTCCACAGGAATTCAAAAAAATTACTATCCTCATCGTGCATGGCATATTTGGCCTGGGATCGCTCATCACACTCCTGGCACCGGTGAGTATTTCTTCTGAAATCATACCGCTCTTCCAGCTAGTGACGATTGCCTGTTTGATCTACGGCACATACGCGCTTGTTATGGCCATTCGACACCGACGGGATGGTGCGCTTATCCTTCTTTTCGCCTATGTGTTTCTGTTCTATACAGTCGTGAGCGACATTCTATCGAATAATGGATTTATCGAAAATGTGCTGTTATTCGACGTGGGCCTTTTCGTTTTCATATTTTGCCAATCAATTCTTATCTCTTATCGATTTACCCGGTCTTTCAAGACGATTGAAAAACAGAGAGAGTTGCTACAAGCGACCACTATCAGGCTTCAGACCCAACAAAAATTACGCAGGGAAGCAGAACAGGAATCGGAATCGTTGCAGGGCAGGATCGTTCGGTCTGAAAAAATGGAAGCGATCGGCCTGCTTGCAGGTGGCGTTGCTCATGATCTAAATAACATCCTATCGAATACCGTTACCTACCCGGAACTGGCACTGCTGGATTTGTCCAAGGATGACCCACTCTACAAACCTCTGGAAATGACCCGACTAGCAGGCATCAGAGCTGCTGCTGTAATACAGGATTTGCTAACGCTTGCCAGAAGGGGCGTTATATCAAGAGAAGTGATTGACCTGAACAAACTGATCGCTGAACATCTCAGCAGCATCGAACACGAAACCATGCTCCCGGAAGAAAAAAATATTTCAATAGAAACCTTCCTCGATGGTGACCTCTACCACATAGAAGCTTCCCCCGTGCACCTACAGAAACTTTTGATGAATCTGATATCCAACAGTATTGATTCCATCGAACATGAGGGGAAAATACTGATTACAACCCATAACGAAAGCATCGAAGCAAAATCTCTGTTTTATGGCGAATTGAAAGCCGGTGATTATGCTGTACTCGGTGTGGAAGATAGTGGCAGCGGTATTGACCCTCATGATCTGGATAAAATTTTCGAACCATTCCATACCACCAAAGTCATGGGTCAAAGCGGCACCGGTCTTGGTATGTCTGTTGTGTGGGGCGTTGTACAAGATCATCAGGGGGCAATAGATGTGATGTCGCTACCGGGAGATGGCACCCGTTTCGATATTTACCTGCCGCGGACCAATGAGACCATCAGCGAACAACCCAGATCAATGCCCTTTAAGGACTTAATGGGCACGGGGGAAGCGGTACTGGTAGTCGATGACCAGATTGACCAAAGAAACCTGACAAGAGAAGTTCTCACTCGCTTAAATTACATACCCACTGTTTGTGCAACCGGTAGGGAAGCCGTTAAGTTGGCGACGGAAAAATACTACGATCTGGTGCTACTTGACATGGTGATGGACGGTGGTTGGGATGGACCGCAAACTTTTCTGGAACTACAAAAAATTAGACCAGATCAGAAAATCATACTCGTTAGCGGTTTTGCCGATATAGAGAAAATCAAGGAAGCCAGTGATATTGGTGCCACGGCTTTTGTTAAGAAACCATTTACCCTGGAGAGTATTGGTCGCGCGATCAGGAATGCAATCCGGCGGTAAAAGCTCACCTTAAGTAACCAGAATGACCTATTGGTTCCGCACGTTCGGTTGAGGGGTGCGGCAAGAACACCCCTCAACCAAACCTGCTCAGTGACAAAATTCGTGATCTCTGGATATTCTGGCAGCTGAGGAGGTAGCATTATTTATCTTCTACCAGTAGCGTCCATTATTTCTAGATTCACTCAAATAACTGATACAAATTGATATTGATTCAAGGCTGGTTTGATTTCTTAAACGGCGAATGCTCACCAATATACTCAACTTCCTCCTGAACATATCGGGTCTCTTCCTCCAGAAAGTGTTGTATCGCATCACGGAATGACTCGTTAACAA